>JAGQRU010000078.1 GCA_020425105.1 Paracoccaceae bacterium | reverse complement strand
CCGGCGATCTGCAGCTTGACGTCATATTGATCCGACCAGAACCACGGTTTGGGGTCGTAATCCGCGCCCTGGTCCAGCATGTCGAGCGCGGCGCATTCCGCCTGATCGATGGCGTTCTGAACGCTTTCCAGCCGGATCCGTGCGCCGCGAAGCGGGAAGGACGCGCAATCGCCGGCGGCCCAGATCCCGGGCTCCGAGCTGCGTGCGCGGGCGGATACCGCGATGCCGTTATCCAGCACCAGCCCGGCGCCAAGCGCCAGATCCGTGTCCGGGGTCACACCCACCCCGACCACGACCAGATCGACGGGAAGGCGGCTGCCGTCGGACAGATGCGCCGCGTAGACGCGGCCGTCCGCATCGCCTTCCAGCCGGGCAAGACCGGTGGCCTCGCGCAGATCGACGCCCCGCGCGCGGTGCAGATCGGCAAACCAGCGCGCGGTTTCCGCGCACGCGACCCGGCTCAGGATCCGGTCGGCCAGTTCCACCAGCGTCACCTGCAGCCCGGATTTTCGCGCCACGGCGGCGGCTTCCAGCCCGATATAGCCGCCGCCCACCACCAGCATCCGCGCGCCGTCGCGCAAAAGCGGCGCCATGGCGTCGGCATCGGCCAGATCGCGCATGGTGAAGACGTTTCGAAGATCGCCGCCGATGGCCGGGGGCAACCGGCGCGGGCGGGCACCGGTGGTCAGGGCCAGCTTGTCATAGCCCAGCACCGTGCCGCCCTGCAGGGCGAGCTTGCGCGCGCCGGGGTCGATGCCGATCACCGCCGCGCCGGTGCGCAGGGCGATGCCCAGATCGGCCCAGGCGTCGGCAGGTTTCAGAAACAGCCGCTCCAGCGGCATCTCGCCCAGCAGATAGGCCTTCGACAGCGGCGGGCGCTGATAGGGCGGCAGGGGTTCGGCGCCGATCAGCGTCACGGGTCCCGCATGGCCCGCGCTGCGCAGTTTCAGCGCCAGCGCCGCCCCTGCCTGTCCTGCGCCGACGATGACAATCCCATGTTCCATTCCGCTCTCCGCTGGCGCTTATGTATCGGGGCACTATAGTCGGGGGGATCGAAAGCGAAATAGGGAGCTGGACGCGATCATGACTATTTCAGTGGGGGACAAACTGCCTGACGCAACGCTGATGCGGATGGGGGCAGAGGGGCCGGAAACGGTTGCGCTGAGCAGCCTGACAAAGGGCCGGAAAATCGTGCTGACGGGGTTGCCGGGCGCCTATACGGGGACGTGTTCGACCGCACATATCCCCAGCTATATCCGGACCCATGACGCGATCATTGCCAAGGGCGTCGATGAAATCATCTGTGTGACCGTCAACGACCCGTTCGTGGTGTCGGCATGGAGCGACGCGACCGGCGCGGGCGCGGGCGGCGTCGTCATTCTGGGCGATCCCGAGGCGACGTTCATCAAGGCAATCGGGCTGAATTTCTCTGCCCCGCCGGTCGGCCTGATCGACCGGTCGCTGCGGTTCTCGATGGTCGTCGATGACGGCACGGTCACGCTTCTGAACGTCGAGGAAGATGCCGGGAAATGCGTCTTGTCGGCGGGCGAAGAGATTCTGGACGCCTTGTAAGACGCGCGGCGGGCAGGGTCACAACCGGTCGAGCTTGCCCGCCAGCACCACATCCAGCGATGACAGACCGCCCGCGTCATGGGTGGTCAGCGTGACTGTGACCGTGCGATAGACATTGGTCCATTCCGGGTGATGGTTCATCGCTTCGGCAATCAGCGCGGCGCGGGTCATCCATCCGAATGCGTCGACGAAATTGCGGAAGGTAAAGGTCTTGGTGATCGCGTCGCGGTCGTCGAGAAGGGTCCATCCGGCGGCGAAGAGCGGCTCCAGCGCGCGGCGGTCGGTCAGTTTGTCTTCCATCCTGTGTCCTTTCAGGGATCCGCCGCGGCGCCGGTCTTCCGGAACGGGCCATAGGCGGTCAGCACCTCAATCTCTTCGTCCACGGCGCGGGATTCGGCCTGCAGATAGCGCGCCACCGCATCCGAAAAGCCCCGGTCGCGGATCCAGTGCAGCGAATGGCAGGCCACGGGAAGATAGCCGCGCGCCAGTTTGTGGTCGCCCTGCGCCCCGGCTTCGACACGGGACAGGCCATGGGCGATGGCATAGTCGATGGCCTGATAATAGCAGGCTTCGAAATGCAAACAGGGGTGGTCTTGCAGCGCGCCCCAGTAGCGGCCGTAAAGCGTGTCGCGCCCGATGAAGTTCAGCGCCCCGGCCACCGGCGTGCCGTCGTTGAGCGCCAGCACCAGCAGCATGTCATCGCGCAGCGCGTCCTGCGCATGGTCGAAAAACGCCCGCGTCAGATAGGGAGAGCCCCATTTGCGCGCGCCCGTGTCCTGATAGAAGCGCCAGAACCAGTCCCAGTGTTCGGGTTCGATGGCGTCTCCGGTCAGGGCCACGATCCGGCCGCCGAACGCTTGGGCGGTGGCGCGTTCCTTGCGGATGTTCTTGCGCTTGCGCGATGACAGGCTGGCCAGAAAGGCGTCGAAATTGGCATAGCCGTCATTGACCCAGTGAAACTGCTGGCTGGTGCGGCGCATCAGACCCATGGCGGCCCCGGCGATGGCCTCGGCTTCGGTGCAGAAGGTGATGTGGAGCGAACTCAGATCGTTCTGGACGGCCAGTTGCACGGCGCCCTGGATCAGCGCCGACTGGCCAAGCGCGTCAAATCCCGGCCGGGTAAGGAACCGCCGCCCCGTGACCGGGGTGAAGGGCACCGCGATCTGCAGTTTCGGGTAATAGGCGCCGCCCGCGTTTTCATAGGCATGGGCCCAGTTATGGTCGAAGATGTATTCGCCCTGGCTGTGGCTTTTGACGAAGAGAGGCGCCACCGCGATCAGCGTGCCGCCCTGACGCACGGCCAGATAGCGCGGGTCCCATCCGGTGCCGCGGCCCACCGATCCGCTGTCTTCCAGCGCGAAGAGGAACCGGTGTGTGGTGAACGGGTCGGCCGCGCGGCCGCCTTCGGAGGTTTCGGGGCAGGCGCAGGCATCCCAGTCCGCGGCGGGGATCTCCGCCAGCGTCTGGTGCAGGGTGACGTCGAGGGGGCTGTCGTGCATCGCGGATCCTGCGCCGGGTCCCTTCACAAATGTGCGCGCCCCGGCTCAGGTCAAGACGGCAGGCGGATCCGGCGGCGGATCAGCGGATCTGAAACAGCCCGTCGATTTCAACTGCCACGCCAAGCGGCAAGGTGGCAACGCCGACGGCGGATCGCGCATGGGTGCCCGCGTCCCCCAGCACCGTGCCCAGCAGGTCCGACGCGCCGTTGATCACCTTGGGCTGGTCGGTGAAGGCGGGGTCGGAATTCACGAAGCCGTTCAGCTTGACCACTCGCACCAGCCGGTCCAGATCGCCGCCGCACGCGGCCTTGACCTGGGCCAGCAGCGCCAGCGCACAGCGTTCCGCGGCCTTGGTCCCCGCTGCCACATCCATCCCGGCGCCCAGCCGGCCCAGGATCAGCCCAGTTTCGTCGGATGAAATCTGTCCCGACACGTGCAGCATGTCGCCCACCTGCACGAAAGGAACATAATTGGCTGCCGGCGCGGGCGCGGGGGGCAGGGTCAGGCCAAGTTCGGCCAGACGGGCTTCGATGGTGCCGGACATGCGTGGGGTCCTTTATGAGCGGCGGGGGACGATCAGCTTTCGCGGAACGCCTTGATGAAGTAATCGGTCAGCGGCTTCAGCAGATAGGCCAGCGGCGTGCGGTCCGTCGTGCGCAGAAAGGCCTCAACCGGCATGCCGGGCAGCAGGTTCGTACCTTCGGGCAGTTTTTCGATTTCGCCGTCCATCAGGGTCAGTTCGGCGCGGTAATAGCTGTGGCCCGTCGTCTTGTCGGAGAACGCGTCCGGCGACACCTGAACGACGCGGCCCATCAGCTGCGGGGCGGTCCGGCTGTCCAGCGACGAGAAACGCAGCGACACTTCCTGACCCGGGTGCACCTGATCGATATGGATCGGTTCGACCCGCGTCGAGATAACCAGCGGGCGGTCCTGCGGCACAAGGAACAGCACCGGATCCGCGGGCCGGATGACAGAGCGGTTGGCGAAGACCTGCAGATCATAAACAATGCCCGAAAGCGGCGCCCGGATGTCGAGCCGCGACAGGCGTTCCAGAAGCGCGCGGCGCTGTTCGGCAAGCTCGGCCTCGCGGCTCTGGATGTCGCGCAGACGCGAAATGGCTTCTTCGCGGCGTGTGGTGTCCAGGCCCAGGATCTGAATGTCGATCTCGGTGATGCGGCCTTCGCTTTCGGCTTTGGAGGCCTGCAGTTCGCCCAGCGTGCCGCTCAGCCGCGCTTCTTCGCGCTGCAGGGCCAGCAGGCGGGATTTCTGCGCCAGACCGCTGGCCAGCAGGGTTTGCTGGTCGGACAGTTCTTCCTGCATCAGCGTCAGCTGGCGGGCCAGCGCTTCCTGTTGCGCGTCGATCCCGTCGATCTGGCTGCCGATCTGGGCGCGCCGTTTGACCAGTTGTTCGGTTTCGCGCTGCAGCGACAGGCGGCGGGCTTCGAACAGGCGCTGCTGGCCCTGCATCAGGCTGGCCACATCGGCGCGTTCTGCTGCGGTGGCGATCAGATCCGGCGGGAAGGCGATGGTGTCGGCGCCGTCCTGCTCGGCCTCCAGCCGTCCGCGCCGGGCCATCAGTTCGTAAAGCTGGCCTTCGACGATGGCGAGGTCCGAGGACAGGTCGGTGGGATCGAGCTTGATCAGAATCTGCCCCGGTTCGACGAAATCGCCTTCGTCCACGAGGATTTCCTCGACAACGCCGCCGTCGATATGCTGCACGACCTGGCGGTTCTGATCGACCTCGACCCGGCCGCTGGCGACGATGGCGCCGGCGATATGGGTAAAGACCGCCCAGCCGCCGAACCCGCCGACGAGCAGTACCAGAACCAGCAGGCCGACAGTCAGCGGGCGGCGCGCGGACCAGGCGTCTTCAGGGGCGGCGGTCTTCGCAGCCGGCTTGGCGGGGGCAGAACTGGCGCGTGCGGCCGCGGCTGCGCTTTGCGGGGCCTTGCCGGCGGTGTTGGCGGCCTTGGCCTGTTGCGGCAACTCGGGCCGTCCGCCTTGCGGCGCGGCGGCGGCGCCGTCTGCGGGGGGCTGGCCATTGGGCGGGCGCGGCGTGTCGGCGGTCATGTGATCCCCCCATGGGTCTGGGCGCTTTTGATATCCTTGGCGTTGCGCACCATTTTGCGCAGCACTTCATCGCGCGGTCCGGTGGCGCGCACGACCCCGCCATCCAGAACCAGAAGCACATCGCATTCCTGGATCGCCGCCGGGCGGTGGGCCATGATCAGCACCGCCTTGCCTTCGTTCTTCATCCGCCGGATGGCGTCGTTCAGGGCGATGGAGCCTTCGTTGTCCAGGTTGGAGTTGGGTTCGTCCAGCACCAGGATCACCGGCCCGCCATAGAGCGCGCGGGCCAGCCCGACGCGCTGGATCTGGCCGCCGGACAGGTGGCCGCCATCCATCGACAGCCGCGTGTCATAGCCGTTCGGCAGGTTCAGGATCATCTCATGCGCCGCGGCCTGTTTGGCGGCGGTCACGATGTCGGCATCCTTGGCGTCGGGTTCCAGCCGGGCGATGTTTTCCGCCACGGTCCCGTCGAAGAGCTGCACCTTTTGCGGCAGATAGCCCACATAGCGGCCCAGAGCGTCGGGTTCGTACTGGTCGAGCGTCGCCCCATCCAGCCGCACCGTTCCGCCCGCCGGTGTCCAGGCGCCGGTCAAAACCTTGGCCAGCGTCGATTTCCCGGCCCCCGACGGGCCGATCACGCCCATGGCCTGCCCCGGATCCAGCCGGAACGACACCATGCGCAGCGTCGCGTGCTGCTGGCCCGGCGGCAGCACGGTCGCCTGGCTGACCTCCAGATGCGCGCGCGGGCGCGGCAGGGTTGTGCGCGGCCGGCGCGGCGGCACGTCGGTCAGCAGGCGGGCCAGATTGTTCCACGCGCGCGAGGCCGATTGCACCAGCGACCACTGGCCCACGGCCATTTCAATCGGCGCCAGGGCGCGGCCCATCAGGATCGACGACGCGATCATCGCGCCCGAGGTGACTTCGTTCTGCAACACCAGATAGGCGCCAAGGCCCAGCATCGCGGATTGCAGGAACAGGCGGAAGGTCTTGGTCGCCGCGGTATAGGAGCCTTGCGCATCGCTCGCCCGGACCGCCAGACCCAGGGATTGATTGCGCAGCCGCTGCCAGCGGGTGAAGGCGGCGCCCCGCATCCCCAGGCTCTGCACCATTTCGGCTTCAGATTTCAGGCGTTCCGACATCCGGTCGGCCTCGGCCGATGCGACATGGCTTTCGACCACGGGGCGCCGTGTCTGGGCCTGATTGAGAAAGGTGATCAGGACCAGAATGCAGCCGCCCGCGATGGCGAGATACCCCAGCCACGGATGGAAAATGAAAATTCCCGCCAGAAAGACCGGCGTGAAGGGAAGATCGAAGATCGAGCTGAGCACCGGCGAGGCCAGAAACCGCTGCACCGTTTCCAGATCGCGCACACCCGCCGCAGCGGCGCCCTTGTCGGACTTAGCGGCGTCTTCGATGGCGGCGGAAAACACGCGCTTGTCCAGCTTGGCCTGAAACCGCGCCCCGATCCGGGTCAGCACCCGGCCGCGCACATAGTCGAGCACGCCCATATTCGCATAGAGGAAGGCCACCAGCACCGCGAGCGCCACCAGTGTGGCTTCGGACCTGCTGCCCAGAACGCGGTCGTAGACCTGCAGCATGAACAGCGGACCGGTCAGCATCAGCATGTTCACAAAGACGCTGAAGACGGCGGCGAACGTATACAGTCCTAGGCTTTCGTTGCGCGCCTGGCGAAGTTCGGCGCGCCCGGCCTGATCGGATTTCTGCATCAGATGATTTCCCTGCGTGTCGGAACGAGTGGGGTCGCTGGTCCGATTGAAGTCCCGGGTCTGTTGCCGTTCCCGCGTAGGGTTGCGAGAAGGTGGCATCTTCAGCATCGGTCTACTATGTGTTGTCGCGTGCTTACAAGAGGGTGCTCCTCCCCGTGCGGTGTCTATTGATTTCTTCGGGTCCCAAGCGGGCCGCTAAACCCTTCGTGTTGATTTTGCCTGCTTTTCTGGCGGCCTGTGCCACGTCCGGTCCGCCGGGAAATGGCATCAGCGACCCCTATGAGAAGGTGAATCGGCAGATTCACGAGTTCAACAAGGGCTTCGATACGGCGGTTTTCCGCCCCGTGTCCCATGGGTACGGTCTGGTTTTCCCCCAATATGTCCGGCAAAGAGTTAACAACTTCCGAGCAAATCTCGATCTGCCTGGGGAAGTGATTAACGATGCGTTGCAGGGCGAGGGCGAAGACTTCGGCCACAACTTTTTCCGGTTTCTGGTGAACACGACCATCGGGGTTCTGGGATTCTTCGATCCGGCGACATCGTTCGGGCTGGAACGGCGCACCACGGATTTCGGTGAGACGCTGAAGGTCTGGGGCGCGGGCGAAGGCGCCTATCTGGAAGTGCCGCTGTTCGGGCCCTACACCCAGCGGCATCTCGCCGGCGACGTGGCCGATCTGTTTCTGAACCCGCTGACCTTTGTTGGTCTCAGCGCTCCGGAGGCCTATATTCCTCCCACCACCTATGTTCTGGAGAAGGCGGATCAGCGTTATGAATTCTCTGATACCGTTGACAGCGTTCTGTATGGCAGCGCCGACAGCTATGCGCAGACGCGCCAGATCTATCTTGATAACCGCCGATTTGGACTGGGCGGCACAGCCGCGCAGGGACCGGCGATTGACCCCTATGAGGAACTTTATGGCGAATGACCTTTTTCTGACCCGCCGCGGTGTCCTGGCTGGCCTGACTGGGGCCGCTCTTGTGCCGTTCCCGGCCTTTGCGCTGAGCGAAAGCGGCGCGACCTCTCTGGTGCAGACGCTGGTTGCGGAAATCCAGAAAGCGATCGGATCGGGGAAGTCCGAGGCGCAGATCCTGAAGGATTTCGAACGCATCTTTGACCGCTATGCGGATGTGCCCACCATCGCGCGGTTTTCGCTGGGTGTGGCGGCCCGGTCGGCCAGCAGTTCCGAGCTGAACGCCTATACCGATGCGTTTTCGGGCTATATCGCGCGGAAATACGGAACGCGCTTCGATGAATTCATCGGCGGCAAGGTGACCGTGAAGCGCGCCCGGATGGACGGCAAGGTGATGGTGGTCGAAACCGTCGCCGATCTGCGCGGTCAGGCGCCGTTCCGGGTCGATTTTCACGTGTCGGACCGGTCCGGCAAGGACAAGGTGTTCAACGTGATCATCGAAGGCATCAACATGCTGACCACCGAACGGACCGAAATCGGCGCGCTGCTGGACCAGTCGGGCGGATCGGTCAGCAAGCTGACGCAGAAGCTGAAAACCATCTGAGCTTTCGCGGGGGCCCCACCACCGACCGGGGCGCCCGCAATACCCCCGTTAACCGCCGAAGATCGACCGCAGCACGTTGTTGATTGCGCGTTCGGTGCGGTTGACGGCCTTGTCCACCGCACGATCGACGGAATTCAGCGGGTTCGAGGGGTTCCGCGGCGTGGCGCCGTCTTCGGCGACGGCGTCCGGCGCTCTTGCCGGCGCGTCCATGGGGAGCGCGGAAACCGGCACCCCTTCATGCACACGCAGCATGGTTTCGTGCCAGATCTCGGCCGGCAATCCGCCGCCGGTGACGCCCGACAGGGGCGTGTTGTCGTCATAGCCCATCCAGACACCGGCCACGTAGTCGCCGGTGAAGCCCACGAACCACGCATCCCGCGCGGCCTGGGTGGTGCCGGTCTTGCCCGCGGCGGGGCGCCCGTCGAGCTTGGCCCGCCGCCCGGTGCCGGATTCAATCACCTGATACATCATCCATACCAGCTGCCGCGCCGCGCGTTCGGAAATCACCCGTTCGCCGATGCCGCCTTCCTTGCCGATCAGCGGATCGGAATCGCCCAGCAGCCGCAGTTCGGTCAGCCCATAGGGCGTCACCGACGAGCCGCCGTTCAGGATCCCCGCATAGGCGGCGGTCATGTTCAGAAGCGTGCTTTCCGACGCGCCGAGCGCCAGCGCCGGACCGGCGGCCAGATCGCTTTTCAGCCCGAAATCCGATGCGATGCGGCGGACATTTTCGCGCCCCACTTCTTCGGACACTTTCACCGCGGGGACGTTCAGGCTTTGCGACAGGGCTTCGGTCAGGGTGACCATGCCGTGATACTTGCGGTCATAGTTCTTTGGCGACCACGGACCCGACCCGGGAATGTTCAGGGTATAAGGCGCATCGTCCACGCGGGCATTATAGGAATAGCCCAGATCCAGCGCCGCCGCATACACGAAGGGCTTGAAGGCCGACCCGGTCTGCCGCAGCGCCTGGGTCGCGCGGTTGAATTCCCCGGCCACCTTGGTCTTGCGCCCGCCCACCATGGCGCGCACCGCGCCGTCGGCATCCATCACCACGATGGCCGCCTGCGCTTTCGATCCGCCGCGAACCTTGTTTTCGAAGACCCAGGCCAGCGCCTCTTCGGCGGCGCGCTGCAGGCGCTTGTCGAAGGTGGTGCGGATCACCACGTCTTCGGTGGTTTCCGACGCCAGGAAGGATGGCGCGCTTTCCATGATCCAGTCGGCGAAATACCCGCCGGCCCGCGCCTCGGCGGCTTCCGACAGTTCTGCGGGATTGGCATGGGCAACGGCGGCTTCGGTGGCGTTCAGATAGCCTTCGCGTTCCATCAACCCGACGATGACATCGGCGCGGTCGCGCGAAAGCTGCAGGTTGGTGGTCGGCGCATAGCGGGTGGGGGCCACCAGAAGCCCGGCCAGCATCGCGGCCTCGGACGGGTTCACATCGGCGGCGGACTTGCCGAAATAGCGCTGACTTGCGGCCTGGAACCCGCGCGCGCCCGCGCCCAGATAGGCCCGGTTCATATAGATCGTCAGGATCTCGTCCTTGGTGTAGCGCGCCTCCAGCGCCAGCGCATAGATCGCCTCGCGGATCTTGCGGCCCAGCGAGCCGCGGCGGCAATCGGCTTCATAGGCGGCTTCGTTCTTCCAGTCCTCGGGCACGTAGGGGCGGCCCAGACACAGGAGTTTGGCGGTCTGCTGGGTGATGGTCGATCCGCCGTGGCCCTGCAAGGCGCTGCGGCCTTCGCTCAGGTTGATGCGGATGGCGCTGGCCACGCCCCGGGGGCTGACGCCGAAATGCTTGTAGAACCGCCGGTCTTCGGTCGCGACAATGGCGTGTTTCAGATAGGGCGACACGGTGTTCGCGGTGATTGCGCCGCCGAACTGATCGCCACGCCATGCGAAAACCTCGCCCCGTGCGTCCATCAGGGTCACCGATCCGCGCGCGCGCCCGTCCATCAGATCGTCTGCGGGTGGCAAGGTCGAATAGATCATGAAGACCGCCCCGGCGATCACCAGTCCCAGAACCGCGCCGAAGCGCCAGCTGACCGCCCAGACGAGCCGGAAAACCCAGTTCACCAGACCCCGGAAGGCCCCGCGAATCCCCCCGCCGCCGCCTCTCCGGCGCCGCGCGGTGCGGGGCCGGCGCTTTGAAGCGGTCCCGGATGCCTTTTTTGCACGCATGGCGGGTTTTTTGCCCGTTTTTTCCGCAGAGGACGACGACTTGGCCGCCCGATAGCGGTTGTCGGCCCGTAAAGGACGGGTGGGTCTGGTGGGTCTGCTCATCGTCACCCTCTCTGGGGTTCTGCCTGTGCAAACTCTACCCCGCTTCGCGCGTCATGTGGAGCCGCTGGTTCCATTCTGCAAGATTCAATATTGCACGTTTTGTGGGCGAAGATGTACGATTGTGCAAAAAATGTGCAACTTTACCGCAGAGATGCTGTAATTCAGGCCCTCCATTTCTTGAGGTTGCCGCTTTTGAAAGCGCTAGTGGCGGGCGTGAATACAGCGGGCCTTCTGCTCGCTTCCAGGAAGGGGAATGACGTGAAACTGATCATTGCAGCAATCAAGCCGTTCAAACTGGAGGAGGTGCGCGAGGCGCTGACCTCCATCGGTGTTCGCGGCATGATGGTGACCGAGATCAAGGGCTTCGGTTCTCAGTCGGGCCACACCGAGATCTATCGCGGCGCGGAATACGCCGTGAACTTCGTGCCGAAGGTCAAACTTGAAATCGTCGTGAACGCGGCGATGGCTGACCAGGTGGTCGAAACGATCCAATCCACCGCCAAGACCGACAAGATCGGCGATGGCAAGATCTTCGTCCTCGACGTGTCTCAGGCAGTGCGCGTCCGCACGGGCGAGACGAACGAAGACGCCCTGTAAGTCCAGCACGATCGTAAAGGGGAATTTGGTAATGAAACTTAACAAGATACTCATGCTGGCGGCGGTGGCTGCTGCGATGCCGGCGATCGGCTTCGCGCAGGACGCCGAGGTGCCGGCAGCTGTTCCGACCGATGTGGTCTTCATCCTGAACTCGCTGCTGTTCCTGGTCGGGGGCTTTCTGGTCTTTTTCATGGCTGCCGGTTTTGCCATGCTGGAAGCGGGCCTGGTGCGGGGCAAGAACGTCGCCATGCAGTGTACCAAGAACATCGCGCTGTTTTCTCTGGCGTCGATCTTCTACTACCTGATCGGCTATAACCTGATGTACCCGCTGGGCGATTGGGCTGTTGACGGGGTCTTTTCGGCGCTGTTCCCGTCCGTGGGCGTGCTTGAGGCCGTGGGCGTGGCCGCAGATGCGGTGGACGACTATTCCTATGCCGCAACCGGGTCGGATTTCTTCTTCCAGCTGATGTTCTGCGGCGCCACCGCGTCGATCGTGTCGGGAACCCTGGCCGAACGCATCAAGCTGTGGCCGTTCCTGATCTTCACCATCATCCTGACCTCGCTGATCTATCCGCTGCAGGCGTCCTGGTCCTGGGGTGGCGGCTTCCTGTCCGAAGCCGGGTTCTCGGACTTCGCCGGGTCGTCCATCGTGCACTCCGTGGGTGGCTGGGCCGCACTGACCGGCGCCCTGATCCTGGGTCCGCGGATCGGCAAGTACAAAGACGGCATGGTCGTGCCGATGCCGGGTTCGAACCTGACTCTGGCGACGCTGGGCACGTTCATCCTGTGGCTGGGCTGGTTCGGCTT
>JAGQRU010000077.1 GCA_020425105.1 Paracoccaceae bacterium | reverse complement strand
AAAAGCTGGGCACCTATAACCCGCTGCTGCCCAAAGACAGCGAAGAGCGCGTCAAAATGGATCTGGAGCGCGTTCAGTACTGGCTGGGCAAAGGCGCCGAGCCGACCGACCGTGTCAGCCGCATGCTGGAAGCTGCGGGCGTCGTGGCGAAGAAAGACCGTGCCAACCTGAAAAAAGGTGTGCCGGGCAAGAAAGCCACCGAACGCGCCAAGGAAAAAGCCGCGAAGGCTGCTGAAGCCGCTGAAGCGGCCGCTGCACCGGCGGAAGAGGCCGCCGCAGAATAAGCGGTCGCCCGTGGTACAGTTCTCAGACGCGTTCCGGCAGGATCTGGCCGAATTGATGCGCTGGCGGCGTGATGTGCGCCGCTTCCGCACCGATCCCGTGCCCGGTCCGGTGCTGGACCGCTGTCTGCAGAGCTTCGCGCTGGCCCCGTCCGTGGGTCTGTCGCAGCCCTGGCGGCTGCGGCGGATCGGGTCGGCCGCGGCGCGAACCGCCGCCCGGGACAATTTCCGTGCCGCCAATGCCGATGCATTGCGCGGCTATCGCGGCGCGCGGGCGGAAACCTATGCCGGGCTGAAGCTCAGCGGCATGGACGACGCACCCGAACAGATCGCGGTCTTTTGCGACGACGCCACCACCCAGGGCGCCGGGTTGGGCGCGCGGACCATGCCCGAGACGCGGCGCTATTCGGTGGTCTGCGCGATCATGCAGTTCTGGCTGGCCGCGCGGGCCGAAGGGCTGGGCGTCGGCTGGGTGTCGATCCTTGACGCGCCATCGCTCTGCGCTGCCTGGAAGACGCCGAAGGACTGGACGCTGGTGGCCTATCTCTGCATCGGCTGGCCCCGCGACGACGACACCGCGCCCGAGCTTGAACGGCTGGGCTGGGAAGAACGGCGCGCGATGCCGCCGCTGGAAATGCTGTAAGGCACGGGGAGGTCACGAATGATCAGGCTCGTCATCTATGCCGTGATTTTCTGCCTGGGGCTGTATGCCGGGGTGGAATATGAACGGGTCACCGGAATGGAACGGTGCCTGAATGCGGGCGGATCCGTCGATCCCACCGGCATCTGCATCGGAGCCAAGGCGCCATGAGCCGCAAGGCCGATCTGATCTGCGTCGGCGCGCTGACCGGCGCATATGGGGTACGCGGCGAAGTGCGGCTGAAAAGTTTCTGCGCCGATCCCGCCGCGATCGAGGATTACGCCCCCCTGACCACCGAAGACGGCAGCCAGAGCTTCACCCTGACCCTGACCGGGCAGCTCAAGAACGGGTTGACCGGACGGCTGGGCGGGGTGCGGACCAAGGAACAGGCCGATGCGCTGCGCGGCACGCGGCTTTATGCGCCGCGCGACCGGCTGCCCGCCCTGCCCGACGACGAATTTTATCACACGGATCTGATCGGCCTGACGGTGGTCGATACCGGCGGGACCGAACTTGGCCGCGTCGCCGCGGTGCATAATCACGGCGCGACCGACCTGCTGGAACTGCGCGGGCCGGGACTGAAAGACGGGGTTCTGGTGCCCTTCACGCTGGCCATCGTGCCAACCGTCGATCTGGCCGCCGGCCGGATCGTCGCCGACCCGCCGGAAGGGCTGTTTCCCGACAGCGACGCAGGCGACGGCGCAGACAGTGCGGAGCCCGCATGACCCAGCCGAACAAATCCCACGGGCGCAAGACCATCCGGCCAAGCGCGGTGCCGCGGTCGCTGATGGACGATCCCCCGAGGCTGGCCCATGCCTGGACCGCGCGCATCGTCACCCTGTTCCCCGAGGTCTTCCCCGGCATTCTGGGGGCATCGCTGACCGGCAAGGCGCTTCAGGAAGGGCTTTGGCAGATCGACACCGTGGATCTGCGCCGCTTCGGCGACGGGCGACACCGCAATGTGGATGACACGCCGGTGGGCGGCGGCGCGGGAATGGTGCTGCGCCCGGATGTGATGGCGCGCGCGCTGGATGACGCGGCCCAGGGCACCCCCGCGGACCGCAACCTGTGGCCCGTGCTGGCATTGTCCCCGCGCGGCCGGCGCTTCGATCAAAGCATGGCGCAAGGCCTGTCCCGGACCCGCGGCGTGACGCTGATCTGCGGGCGTTTCGAAGGGTTCGACCAGCGGGTGATCGACGCTTACGGCGTCCAAGAGGTGTCGATGGGCGATTTCATCCTGACAGGGGGCGAGATCGCCGCAACAGCCTTGATCGATGCGACGGTCCGTCTTATACCCCGCGTGCTTGGGAATCAGGCGTCGATCGAAGAGGAATCCTTTTCCACCGGTCTGCTTGAACACCCGCAATATACGAAGCCCGTCGATTGGGAAGGCCGCAAGGTGCCAGACATTCTCCTGTCCGGCCACCATGCGAACATCTCTTCCTGGCGCCGGGACCAGGCCGAAAGGCTGACCAAGGAACGCCGCCCTGACCTCTGGCGGGCTTACTGTGCAGCGCACGGCAAGGACCCGGATGGAGACCAAGAGCTCTGAGGGCGCATCACGTCGCGGAATAACCGCGCAGAAAAAGGATATTGCGATGGACCTGATCGCACAGCTGGAAGCCGAGCAGATCGCTCAGCTCGACAAGACCATTCCGGATTTCAAGCCGGGCGACACCGTGCGCGTCGGCTACAAGGTGACCGAAGGGTCGCGCAGCCGGGTGCAGAACTATGAAGGCGTCTGCATCGGCCGCAAGAACGGCGTGGGGATCGCGGGATCCTTCACCGTCCGCAAGATTTCGTTCGGGGAAGGTGTGGAACGTGTGTTCCCGCTCTATTCCACCAACATCGACAGCATCACCGTCGTCCGCCGCGGCAAGGTGCGGCGCGCCAAGCTGTACTTCCTGCGCGACCGTCGCGGCAAATCGGCCCGTATCGCCGAAAAATCCAATTACAAGCCGCTGGCCGATACCGCCGGCGCCGACGCATAAGGACCGCTGCGATGCGCAAGGACATTCACCCCGATTATCACTTCATCGACGTGAAGATGACCGACGGCACCATCATCAAGATGCGGTCGACCTATGGTTCCGAAGGCGATACCATGTCGCTGGATATCGACCCGCTTTCGCACCCGGCCTGGACCGGCGGCACCGCCCGCCTGATGGATGCCGGCGGCCGCGTGTCGAAGTTCAAGAAGAAATACGAAGGCCTGGGCTTCTAAGCCCGTCCCCTTCCGGTTTTGCGACGCCCGCAGGTTCCGCCTGCGGGCGTTTTGCGTTCCGTCCCTGCGCGTCGCATCGGCGCCGGTCGTCGGGCAGGATCCCGGGCGGTCGCCCGCGTTCAGGCAATGTCAGTCTGCGCCGGCCTCGCGCACGTCAACGCTTTGGGTTTCAAGGTTCAGCGCCCCATAGGCGGTCAGAAACGAAATATCCGCCGCATCGCGCCCGACCCCGATCCGCGCGAGCCCCCCGGGCGCCACCATCCCGGTCGGATCGACCGGATACCAGGAGCCGTCGAGATAGACATCGACGAGCGCATGGAAATCCTGCGGTTCAACGCCGATGCCATAGGCGCTGACCATCCGGGCGGGAATGGCCGACGCCCGGGCCAGCGTGATCAGAACATGGGCGAAGTCCCTGCAGATCCCCTGACGCTGCACGAACGTATCCAGACCGGTGGTCTTGCTGTTGCTGACCCCCGGCACGTATGCAAAGGCGCGCTCGATCCAGTCGCGCATGGCCGCGATGCGGGCACCGCCCTTAAGATGGCCAAACTCCGCATCGGTGAACGCCAGGAATTGATCCGACGGACAATAGCGCGACGCCATCAGGTATTTCACCACCTCGCCGGGCAAAAGATGCGGCGGTACCGCGGCGAGCTTCGAGATATCCTGCGGCGCCCGGTCGACCTGCACCCGCGCCTGATAGGAGATGGTCAGGCGCTCGCTGGCCCGCAGCCAGGTCCGCGTGCCGATCCGGTCCTCAGCGGGAACCGTGGCGAAATGCTCCGTCTCGTTCGTCTCAAGCTTTGCCGACAGGACGGTCTGATCGTGCATTTCCGCAACTTCAAGCTGCATGAGAAGGTCGCACGGCTTGGGAAGCGTGTAGTCCAGTTTGGTCATGATTTCGAGGATCATTCGCGCGTGGCTCCCGCAGGCAATGGACGGCGCAGGGATCCGCAGCCGCCCGCAGCCGTGATGAACGCCGCTTTTCCGACGGCCACCCGACAGATCGTTTGTACGCGCTTGCGCCCCTTGGCGCAGCCCCATCCGCCCCAAAAGCGCCAATAAGCGGCGCCAGCGCCGCCTGAGCCCCGTCTGGGCGCCGCGCAATTTGCGCTTTCATTGAGAAACGACACAAAATATTGTGTAGGCACGCATCAGATTTTCGAGGATCCCGTGGCCCATATCATTGTCGTCGGAAACGAAAAGGGCGGATCGGGGAAATCCACCACCACAATGCATCTGGCCACCGCATTGGCGCGCATGGGATACCGCATCGGCGGGCTGGATCTGGACCTGCGGCAACGGTCTTTCGGCCGCTATGTGGAAAACCGCCAGGCGTTCTGTGCGCGCGAAAACCACCATCTTCCCATGCCGGTCTATCTGCCGCTGCCCGAGATCGACCCCTCGGCGGTGCCCGAGGATCAGAACGTTTATGACCTGCGTCTGGACGCGGCGATCAACGAACTCGACGGCACGATGGATTATATCCTGATCGACTGTCCGGGGTCGCACACCCGGCTGAGTCAGCTGGCGCATTCCATGGCCGATACGCTGGTGACGCCGCTGAATGACAGCTTCGTGGATTTCGACCTGCTGGCGCGGCATGACCCGGCAACTGGACGGATCACCGGGCCGTCGGTCTATTCGGAAATGGTCTGGAACGCCCGTCAGTTGCGTGCGCAGGCCGGGCTGAAGCCCATCGACTGGCTGGTGATCCGCAACCGCATGGGCCGCCAGCAGATGCACAACAAGAAGCGCGTGGGCGACGCCCTGTCGGAACTGTCCAGCCGCATCGGGTTTCGCGTCGCGCCGGGGTTTGCCGAGCGGGTCATCTTCCGCGAATTGTTTCCCAAGGGGCTGACGCTTCTGGATTTGCGCGACGTCGGCGGCACCAGCCTGAGCCTGTCGAACATCGCCGCCCGGCAGGAGGTGCGCGATCTGGTCAGCGCGCTGAACCTGCCCGGCGTGAAGCCCGACTTCTGATCCGGGCATTGCCAAACGCGCAGCACCCGCGCATCCTTTAACAACCCGTGCCAAAGGAGCAGCAGATGCGCCACCGGATCCTCCTTGCCTTGACGATGGTCTTGCTGGCCGGCCGGATGGCGGCGGATGACGGGATCGAAAATATCCCGGTGCATTTTGCGCCCGGCGAGTCCTCCGCCGAGCTGACCGGACAGGTGCAGGGCCACCAGACCGTCGATTATGTGCTGGGCGCCCGCGCCGGGCAGGTGATGACGGCCACATTCGCGCCGGACAGTTCGGGGGCCTATTTCAACCTTGTGCCGCCAGGATCAGACCCGACGGCCTTGCACAAGGGCATGCTGGATGGCGACAGTTTTGCGGTGACGCTGCCCTATGACGGCGATTATCGGCTGCGGGTCTATCTGTCCCGGGGTGCTGCGGATAACGGAGAGTCTGCCGCGTATACAATTCAGGTCAACATCGCCGGAGCGCCGCTCGATGGCGATCACCCGCCGCCGGCCTTCGGTCCCGCGGAATGGGATGCCCGCGGTGCCCTCCCCTGCGGCACCGACAGCGCCGCATTCGGCGGGCCGTCCTGCGATTTCAAGGTGCTGCGCTTTCCCGGTGGCGCGACTTTCTGGGTCCTGCGGCCGGACGGAAGCACGCGGATCATCTATTTCGATGACGAGGCGTTCAGCAGCGACAGCGCTGCCGCCGTCACCGCCACCCGGGACGACGACACGTGGACCGTGCAGATCGAGGGGCCGGAAACCTATCTGATCCCCGACGTCGCCATTATCGGCGACAATCCCTATTAGGCCCTGTCAGGTCAGCTCTCCGTCCCGCGACGCGAGGATGGCCAGCCCCCGGGTGCTGTCGAACGCCGCCAGCACGATCATCAGGATCGAGGTCATCGGCACCGCGATGATGGCCCCGATCAGACCCCAAAGCGCGCTCCACACCACCAGCGCGACCAGAACGGTCAGGGGGCTGAGGTTCAGGGACCGGCTCATCACCCGCGGCTCAAGCCAGTTGCCGACATAAACCTGCGCCGCTGTCAGCAGCACCAGCGCCAGCAGGATCGGGCCGAGCGCGCCGGTCGTGACGGCCAGATAGGTGATCACCACCCCGACACCGATCGCCGATCCCACATAGGGGATGTAGTTGAAAAGCCCGATCGAAAAGGCCCAGAACACCGCGTTCTCGATCCCCATCAGCCACATGAGCACGTAAGAAATCAGCCCCAGCATCGCGTTGATCAGCGTCTTGGTGAACAGATAGGTCACGATCTGACTGTTGATCCGGTCGAAGATCTTGCGCGCGGCCCCCCGTTCGTCGGTGTCGGGAAACAGCAGATCGACCTTGTGCGACAGGGGCCGCCGTTCGGCGACCATGAACACGATATAGGTGGAAATCAGCACCGTATATCCCCCCGCGCTGGCCACCGACGTCAGAAGCGACAGCGACAGGTCCGGCAGGTCGATCCGTGCCAGAAGGACTTCGCGCAGGGTGCTCCAGCTCGGGGCATCCGCCACCCCGAAGAGCCGTCCGATGCGGCCGATCAGCGCCAGAAGGTTTGCCTCGGCCGCCGGTGCGGTCTGGGTGATATTGCGCAGGTTCGACACCACGATGAGGCTCATGGATGTCAGTGTCAGCCCGAAGATCGATAGCACCAGCACATAGGCCAGCCAGTCGGGCATCTTCGAAAGCGGCCGCACCCGGCGCAGGGATTTCGTCGCCCCCACAAGCACATAGGTCAGCATTACCGCGATGACGAAGGGCAGGATCACGGTCTTTCCGATCACCAGAACCCAACCGGTCAGCGCGCTGAGCGCGAGGAAGAAGAACAGATCACGGATGGTCATCTCAATGGCTCCGGTTCAGGCGCGGCGTCGTCCGGATACTCCGTGACGGTGACGTCCCGGCAACAGGCCGGAATGTCCCGATGCGCAGGATCAGCCTTCCCGAACAACAAAAACCGAACAATTGGAATGGCGTACCACATGCGCCGCACTAGGGCCCAGAAGATAGTCGCGCAAGGCCGGGCGATGGGCGCCGATGATGATGACCTGAGCATGCTCTGCCTCGGCAACGCGCAGAATTTCGTCATGCACGGTACCCGAGGCCACGATGTGCCGGGTTCGGTCATCGGCCCCGGCGCCCAATGTCGCGTCTACCAGATCGGTCAGGGCCTGCTGCGCGTCGGCGATGATCCGGTCATGCAGTTCGGGGCTGAAATAGGCGCCGATCATCGGACCGGCCATGTCGGGCACCACGGTGATCACGTCCAGCCGCGCGCCGTCCAGCGCGGCAATCTGCGCGGCCCGGCGCAACACCGGACGCTCACGGTCGGGCTGGCTGATATCCAGCGCACAAAGGACAATACCGCTCATATCGGGCTCCTGCTGCCGGGGGAATCGAGGCGGGCACGCCCCGCCGCTGCACAGATAGGCATTGCCGCGCGCGGGCACCATGGCGCCGTGCAGGTCTGCCGCAAATGATTTTCGCCCGGCCCCTTAGGCCAGATGACAGGCGACACGCCCGCAAGCCGCCGCGCGAAGCGCAGGCCGCTCGGACGCGCAGCGCGCCACCGCGACCCGACAGCGCGGATGAAAGACGCAGCCGGTCGGCGCGGGAACGGCGTCCGGGATGTCACCCGCCCGCAGTCCCGCGCGGCCGCCGCCCCCGTCCAGCCGCGGCACCGCATCGAGCAGCATCCGGGTATAGGGGTGACGCGGAGCGGCGAACAGCGTCCCGGCCGCCGCTTCTTCGACCAGCCGGCCCTGGTACAAGACGCCGACCCGGTCGGCCATGTGCCGGATCACCGCCAGATCGTGGCTGATGAACAGACAGGTCAGGCCCAGATCGCGCCGCAAGTCGCTTATCAGGTTCAGCACCTGCGCCTGCACCGACACGTCCAGCGCCGAAGTGGGTTCGTCGCAGATCACCAGCCGGGGATTGGCCGACAGCGCCCGGGCGATGGCGATGCGCTGCTGCTGACCGCCGGAAAACGCCCTCGGAAACTTTCCCCGGTCGGCGGGATCCAGCCCCACCTGAACCAGCAGCCGTTCCGCCAGCCCCCGTGGCACCCTGCCCCGCGCGGCCACCGGTTCGGTGACGATATCGCCCACGCGCCAGCGCGGGTTGAGGCTGGCAGCGGGATCCTGAAAGATCATCTGGATCCCGATGGCCGCGGCATTGGCGCCTTGGGGATCCCGCCCCGCGACCTCGATCCGTCCCGAGCTGGGGGCCAAAAGACCCGCCACCAGCCGCCCGAGGGTCGATTTCCCCGACCCGCTTTCGCCCACCAGACCATAAACGGTCCCTTCGGGAATACTCAGGCTGACATCGGCCACCGCAGTCAGCGGCGCGGGGCGCGGGCGGGCCAGGATCCGGCCCGGCCCTCGCGGCGACGGGTCGAAATGCCGGGTGACCCCGGTCAGGCGGACCAAACCGGTCATGGGTCCGTCCGCGCTGGCAAAGACCGGCACGGAAACCAGCACGCCGCACGGCCTCCGGCTGCGGCCACCTCCGGCGCCGGATCCTTGCGGCACCGGTCGCGGGCAAGCGCGCATCGCGGATGAAAGGCGCAGCCTGCGGGCCGCGCGCCCGGCGGCGGCATCGCCCCGGGGATCTGCGCCAGCCGCCCCGGGCGCCCGTCGATGCGCGGCACCGCCGCCACCAGACCATCGGTATAGGGATGACATGGCGTGTCCAGCACGTCGCGCACCGGACCCGTTTCCACCAGCCGCCCGGCATAAAGGACCGCGATCCGGTCGGCGGTCTCAGCGATCACGCCCATATCGTGGGTGATCAGCATCACCGCCATCCCCCGGTCGCGGCACAGCCGTTTCAGCAGCGCCAGGATCTGCGCCTGCACCGACACATCCAGCGCCGTGGTCGGCTCGTCCGCGATCAACAGCGCCGGTGCCGCGCACAGGGCCAGGGCAATTCCGACCCTCTGGCGCATGCCGCCGGACAATTCATGCGGATAGCAGCCCAGCCGGTCCGCCGGCGCGGGGATGCCGACCTCGGCCAGCGCCTCGGCCGCGCGCTGGCGCGCCGCGCTGCGGGACAGCGGCAGATGCACGGCGATGGTTTCGGCCAGCTGAGCCCCGATGGTCATCAACGGGTTGAGCGCCCCGAGCGGGTCCTGAAACACCGTGCCCACGACGCGCCCGCGCAGGCGGCGCAACCGGGCTTCTGGCAGGTGATCGACACGCGCGCCCGCGATCCAGACCTCGCCGCCCGACAGGCCGGCGCGGGGCGGCAGCAGCCCGGTCACGGCGCTTGCTAAAAGCGATTTTCCGGCCCCGGATTCCCCGACGATGCCCAGAACCTCGCCCGCCGCGATGTCGACCGAAACCCGGTCGACCGCAAGCGCGCGCGCCCCGCGCGCTCCTCGTCCCGGCACGGAAACGGACACATCGCGCAGCGACAGGACCGGACCCACGCTCATTGCAGCACCGGGTTCAGCCGGTCGCGCAGCCAGTCGCCCAGCAGATTGACCGCCAGCGCCAGCGCCAGCAAGGTCGCGGCTGGAAAGGCCAGGATCCACCATTCACCGGAAAAGAGATAGCTCTGCCCGGTTCGGATCAGGGTGCCCAGCGACGGCTGGGTCGGCGGCGCGCCGATGCCCAGAAAGCTGAGCGTCGCCTCGGTGACAATGGCCTGCGCCAGACCGATGGTCGCAATCACCAGCACCGGCGACAGAACGTTGGGCAGGATGTGGCGCAGCATGATCGCAGGCCCCGAACGCCCGCTCAGACGCGCGGCCAGCACATAGTCCCGGGACGCTTCGACCATGGCCGCGCCCCGGACCACACGCGCGAAGGGCACCCAATCGGACAGCCCGATGGCCAGGATCAGCACCCAGATCGCCATCTCGTCGCGATAGGCGACGGGCGTGATCCCCTTGGCGACCCCAAAGATCAGCATCGCCACCAAGATGGCCGGAAAGGTCAGCTGAACATCCGCCGCGCGCATGGTCAGCCCGTCCACCCATCCGCCCAGATAGCCCGCCAGAAGCCCCAGAGACACGCCGAGCATCGCCGCCAATGCCACGGCGGACATCCCGACGAACAGGGAAATCCGCAGACCGAACAGGATCGCGGAAAACACATCGCGCCCCTGATCGTCGGCGCCCAGCCAGAACAGATCGCCGGTATAGGGGTTGTGCGTCATCGGCGCGGTGAACCCGTTCATCAGGTCCAGCGTCGCCGGATCGAACGGATCGTGGGGCGCAAGAAGCGGCGCGCCTATCGCGGCCAGCACCAGCCCCGCCAGCACACCCAGCGACAGCAGCGCGCGGGGCGTCCGCGCCAAGCTCTGCCCCCGGCCGATGGCGCCGTCGGCAGCCCGTCCCATCATCCGCCGGACCTTTGCTGCGCGGGCCGCAACCGTGGGTCGATGAACAGATACAACAGATCGACCAGCAGATTGATCGCAACGAACATCGCCGAGATCAGCATAAGATAGGCGGCCATCACCGGGATATCGACAAACCGGATGGCGTTGATGAACATCAAGCCGAGGCCGGGCCACTGAAAGACGGTTTCGGTGACGATTGCGAAGGCGATGATCGACCCCAGCTGCAACCCGGCCACCGTGATCACCGGCACCAGCGCATTTTGCAGCGCATGACGAAACAGTACCCGCCATTCCGGCAGCCCCCGGGCGCGGGCGAAGCGGATATGGTCGTGGCTCAGAACCTCCAGCATCTGGGACCGCACAAGGCGCATGATCAACGTCATCTGATACAGTCCCAGCGTCAGCGCGGGCAGGATCAGCGCCCGCCGGCCGCTTGCGGTCAGCAAGCCGGTGGTCCAGCCGCCGATCTGCACCGTGTCGCCGCGCCCGAAGCTGGGCAGCCAGCCCAGGCAGATGGCAAAGACATAGATCAGCCCGATCCCGATCAGGAAGGTGGGCAGCGACACCCCAACAAGCGACAGGGTCATCAAGACCCCTGTCGCGATGCCCCCGCGCCGGATCGCGGTCAGAACCCCAAGCGCGACGCCGCCGACAAGGGCCAGCAGGCCGGACACCGCGGCCAGTTCCAAAGTCGCCGGGGCGCGTTCGGCCAGGATGTCGGCCACCGGCCGGCCAAGGCGATAGGAGACGCCCAGATTGCCCTGCACCGCCTGTGCCAGATAGCGCGCATATTGAACCGGGATGGGCCGATCCAGCCCCAGATCGGTGCGCAGCCGGGCGATATCGGCCTGGGTCCGCTCCGGCCCCAGCATGTTGTCGACCGGGTCGCCGACGAAACGGAACATGGAAAAGGCGACAAACCCGACGACCAGCAGCACCAGGCCGGACTGCAAGACGCGGCGGATCAGATGGGCGCGCATGTTCGCTCCTTGCCAGAGCCCAAACCGTGTCAGCCCCGCCCCGCAAGGTCAACCGGTCGCGGCATGGGTGTCAGCCCCGTTCCTCCCGCGCCTTCAACGCCGGCAACGTATAGCTGCGCAGCACGGGCAGGTCCGGGTCCGGCACATGGCCCGGATCCATCGGCAGGCAGCCTTCGCCGCACAACTGCACAACCCGCCCGGTGCGGCGGTCCACATGCCATAGCCGCCCGCCCGGCGTGGACACATACCCGTCCGTGCCCTCGTCCATATCCGACAGGACGTCGTTCACCGACGGAACCTCGTTATCGTAATCCGGGTCATAAGCGCCGTGGGTGTGAAACGACGCCACCGCAAAGAAGCCCACCGGGTCGCGCGGCGGCATGCAGGACCCGGCCCGCCCCTTGCGCACCTTGCCCAGCACCAGCTCTCCGTCCGCAGTGCGCCCGATCATACCGCAATATTCACGTCCGGCGGCGATCGAGCGCGCCTGAAGCTGGCTCAACACCTGACGCGCCAACGCCGCAACCTGCGGGTCCTTCGCCTGCGCGGCGCCGCCCATCCCGGCGGCAACCGCGGCGATCAGCGCGGCGCCCAGAAGCCGGACCCGGATCGGTTTCAGCGGGGAAGGAAGGCTTACGCGCAATGATTACCTTTCAAGACGGAACCGCCCGAACGGGGGCGGAGATCAGTTCAGGGTCGCATATTTGAATCTTGGCAGATCTTCGGGGTTCGCCGCCAGACCCAGTTTGGCCGTCGCCCCCCAGTTCAGCACCTGATCATGGATGGGAAGATACAGCGTTTCCGCCTGAACCACCTGCCAAATTTCGGCAATGGCAGCATTGCGCGCGTCCATATCCGTTTCGGATGCGAGCGCTTCGATCTTGGCGTCCAGATCCGGGTTGGAATATCCGGTTGCGTTCCAAGACCCGCGCATGTCGTCGCGGGAATGGATCAGGAAGTTGAAAATATATTCGCTGTCATAGGTCGGCACCCCCCAGCCCAGCAGATAGAAGTCGGTCGTGCCATTGGCGATCAAGGGGAAATGCTGCGCCTTGGGCTTGGCGTCCAGCGCCACGGAAATTCCGATCTGGGCCAGCATTCCCACGGCGGCCTGGCAGATCGCCTCGTCATTGACATAGCGGTCATTGGGGCAGTCCAGCCGGATCGCGAACCCGTCTTCAAACCCCGCGCGCGCCATCAGCGCCTTGGCGCGGGTCACATCGGTGGCCGGCACGCGATCCAGTTCCGCCGTCCAGCCGTTGACAAAGGGCGGCGCGATCACACCGGTCGGGCGGGACTGGCCGCGCATCACCACCTGCCGGATCGCATCGCGGTTGAGCGCGATGTTCATTGCCTGACGCACGCGCGCGTCGGCCAGCGGATTGACGCCCTCCACATCGTCGCTTTGCAGGTCCGGCGCCCCCATGTTCAGACCGAAAAAGATCACCCGGTTCTGCGGTGCGCTGCGCAATTCAAGCCCCGGCTCCGCGGCCACGCGATTCAGGTCCTGCACCGGAACATCCTGGATGAAATCCACCTCGCCCGTCAGCAGGGCGGCCACACGGGTCGCGGGGTTCTGGATCGGGGTGAAGACGATGTCGGTCACCTGCAGCGCGAACGTCCCCCTGCCCCAATAGCCGGGGTTCTGGGTCAGAACCGTCTTCACGTCGGGGTCGCGGCTGACCAGCGAATAGGGCCCCGTGCCGTTCGCGTGCGTCGCGGCGAACGAGACCTCGCCGGCAGAAATATTCTGCACCTCGACCGCATCGTTGGCCCGGGCCCAGTCTTCATCCATAATGAAGATATTGGTCAGATTTCCGGGCAGGATCGGGTTCGGCCCTTCGGTCACGATTTCGACCTGATAGGGGCCCGTCGCCCGCAGCCCGGTCACCGATGCCAGCAATTCCTTCATATCGCTGCGACCGCTTCGTGCCCGGTTGAGCGAAAACACCACATCGGCGCTGTCGAACGCCGCGCCGTCCTGAAACGTAACGCCCTGGCGCAGATTGAAGACCCACACACCCGGATCCTGCGGCGACGGTGCCCAGTCGGTGGCCAATGCCGGTTCGAGCCCGCCGCTCGCATCGCGGATCAGCAGCGGTTCATAGATCTGATGCGCCAGCGTATGGGTGGGACCTTCGTTCTTGGCGTGCGGATCCAGGGTCAGGCTGTCGCCCGCCCGTGCCCAGCGCAACGGCCCTGCCTGCACCGAAGGGGCCACGCCCGCCAGAAGCGCCGCGGCCAGAAGCAGTGATCGTGTCATGCGTGGACTCCCCATTCCGACTAGCGCCATGATTGCGCCAGCCCGGCGCGCAAGCAAGCGCTGACCGAGCACCGGGACGATCAGCGCAGGGGTAGAGCCTTCGGCTCAGACACCCGCCAAGACAGCTGCCGCTTGCGTATGCTGTGCGTGATCGACGGTTTCAGCCGGGATGGCCTGACCACCGTCGGCGACATCTTACGGTCCGGCCTGCGTGCCGCCCCTCAACCAAGTGCGGCACGGCCCCGCCGCCGCCCCACACGAGCTTCGACGGCATTCCCCCGCGGGAGCTATCGCCAATGGTCAAGAGCGGACCGAACCTTGAACAGCGCGAACCTATAAACGCGGAGTCTAAGAGGAGCAGGCCATGGCAAGAATAATATCACCATTAAGTAGGGGGGCTGGCCACCTCCGAGCAGCCCGGTTTGTCAAATATACAACCACACGAACTTGTCAGATTATCCCAGCCGATCTTGCGCCATACTCCACCGTACATTGCTCAGGGAGTTCAACACCATGACAGCTCGAAAGAAGGCCACCGATTTCGATCCCCGGATTCTTGAAATCTTCGACGGCTACGTGCACGGCAAATTCACCAAGCGCGAATTCATCTCCCAGGCCGGAAAATTTGCGGCGGCCGGTGTGACCGGCGCCATGCTGCTGGAACAGTTGCAGCCAAATTACGCCCTCGCCCAGCAAGTGGACCCCGATGACCCGGAGATCGAGACCGCCATTGCAGAATATGACAGCCCCGATGGCCACGGCCTGATGCGCGGACTGATGGCCAGACCGGCCAATGCCACGGGTCCGCTGCCGGCGGTGCTGGTCGTCCACGAAAACCGCGGGCTTAACCCCTATATCGAAGACGTGGTGCGCCGGACTGCAAAGGCAGGATATCTGGCCTTCGGTCCCGATGGGCTGACGCCGCTGGGCGGCTATCCCGGCACCGACGACGCGGGCCGCGAGATGCAGCGCCAGCTTGACGGGGCGAAGCTCATGGCCGATTTCTTCGCCGCATTCGAATATCTGCGGGACCATGAGGGCAGCACGGGCAAGGTCGGCGCCGTCGGGTTCTGTTATGGCGGCGGCGTGTGCAACGCGCTGGCGGTGGCCTATCCGGATCTGGCCGCGTCAGTGCCGTTCTATGGCCGTCAGCCCGACGTGGCGGATGCCGCGGCCATTCAGGCACCGCTTCTGTTGCATTACGCGGGGCTGGACGAGCGCATCAACGCCGGCTGGCCCGCATATGAGCAAGCCTTGCAGGCCGCGCAAAAAACCTTCACCGCGCATATCTATCCCGATGTGAACCACGGATTTCACAACGACACCACGCCGCGCTACGACGAGGCGGCGGCGACCCTGGCGTGGGAGCGGACGCTGGCGCATTTCGGCCAGCATCTGAGCTGAGTTCACCCTAAGGGATCAGCGCCTTGATCCCGGCGATATGGCTTGGGGCGGCGGCAAGCGCCGCCTCGGTCAGTTCGGCCACCGCCGCGTCCAGATCTTCCCGCGCGACGATGCGGTCGATCAGTCCCCAGGACATCGCCTCTTCGGCTTCGATCTTCACGCCCCCCAGCAGGATCATCTTGGCCCGCGCCGGCCCGATCAGGGCGACCAGCCGGCCGGGATCCGACGGCTGCGGCAGGAAACCCAGCTTGGCCACCGGATAAAAGAACTTCGCACCCGGCACGGCAATCCGCAGATCGCAGGCCAGCGCCATGCCGAACGATCCCCCGGCCAATGTCCCGTTCAGCGCGGCGACTGTCAGGCACGGCAGCGCGGCCAGCGCGCCCGAAAGACGCTCCCAAACCGGATCCGTCGCGAGCCCTGCGCGCGCGGCATCCAGATCCGCACCGGCGGAAAACACCTTGCCCGCGCCGGTCAGAACCAGCGCCTTGGCCACCCCGTTGGCGCGTTCGGCAATGTCCGCGATCTCGCCCAGCATGTCAGGCGTCACGGAATTGGCCTTGTCGGGCCGGTTCAGCGTGATGGTCCAAAGACCGTCATTCTGCGTCAGGTCAATCATTCAACAAGTCCCACTCGTCTGCGAATTTCTTCGTTGCGCAACGCAACTTCGGTGCCTACCAGATCGTCCGCCGCGGCGGTGCACAGCCACACCAGCGTTCGGGCGGGCCATTCCGCCGGGATATGCACCGACGGGTCCAGCCGGCTGACCGGGTTGATGCCGCTCGCGCGGATCTGCACCTGCATTTCGGTGGCGACGGTGCCCGGCGACAATCCGATGGCGCGCACCCCCGCGCCGCGGGCTTCCAGATCCACCGACCGGGTCAGCATCGCCGTCGCGGCCTTGGAGGCGCAATAGGCGCTCCACCCTTCCAACGGTGCGTGCGCCGCCCCCGACGATACGGTCAGAATTGTGCCGCGCCCGCGTGCCATCATCCCGGGCAGCACCGCGCGGATGCCGTGATAGACGCCGACCGTGTTGATCTCCATCGTCTTGGCCCAGGCGTCGGGGTCGCTGTCGGCCAGCGTGGCGATGGGCTGAACGACCCCGGCATTATTGACCAGCACATCCACGGGACCGAACGCCGCCTCTGCCGCATCCATGGCGGCGGACACTTCCCAGAAACGCGACACATCGCAGGGGACCGCCAGGGCATTCGGGCCGATCTCTCCGGCCAGATCGGCGATCTCTTCCCGCGACCGCGCCAGCAGCGTCACCCGCGCGCCCGCCGCGGCAAAGGCCCGCGCCGTGGCAGCACCGATCCCGCGGCTTGCCCCGGTGATCACCACGGATTTTTCTGAAACTTCGCTCATGCCCCTTCCCTCCGGCGCACTGATGCCCCACTTTCCGCTCAACGCGGCGACTGTGGCCCAGCCGTCCCTGAACTGCAATGACGGACCGCCCCGACCGGTTCGGGAAAGGACCTTTGCATGCCCATCCGTTTCACACGCCCGCCGCTTGCCGCGCTGACCGCCGTGGCGTTCGCCCTTCCCGCCGCCGCCGACATCACCCCGGACGCGCTGTGGCAGCTTTGGCAACAGACCGGGGCGCAGTCCGGCCGCAGCATCGCCGCCGCCAGCACGTCCCATGACGGCGCCGCGCTGCGGCTGAACGGGGTCACCGTGACGCAAACGCTGAAAGACGCCGTGTTCACGGCGCAGATCGACCGGATGATCCTGAGCCCGGCAGCGGATGGCGCGGTCGCGGTATCGGTTGCGGCGGACCAGTCGGTCCGGTTCACCGCCCATGACGACACCGAAGATCTGGCGGCCCGCTTCGCCCTGTCCGGCAGCGGGCTGACCATCGCGGTCACCGGCGACCTCGATGCGCCGGAATACGCCTTTGCCACCGACGCCCTGACGCTTGATCTGCAGGAGCTGCTGAGCGGCGGCACACCGGTGCCGGCGCAGGCGATGCTTGGGGTTCGCGATGTATCCGGCACGGTGGACGGCACCGGCAGCGGCACCACCACGCCGCTGACCGCCCGCTTTTCCGGCGCCGAGACCACGTCGCTGTTGGTCTATGACGACCCGGTGAGCGGCGCGGCGCTGCGCACCGAATCCACTCAGGCCGATATCGACGGCACCCTGACCTTCGATCCCGGCACGGGCAACGGGGACCCCGCGCGGGGATGGTCGCTTGCCGGGCAGGTGTCTGGCGGCGCGGGCCAAAGCACATCGCGTCAGACCGCCGCCGAAACCGGGACGGTCGAGACCGCGATCCGGCAGGACCGCAGCGCCATCCAGCTGGCCTATGACGCAGAGCGGGTCAGCTATGACATCGACATTGCCGGCGTCCAGCTTGCGCTGTCGTCGGATCAGTTTCCGTTGCCGCCGATGACGTTCAGCCTGCCCGAAGCCAGCGCAGCCGTCTCGGTCCCGCTGGCCCCTGCCGCCGGGACCCAGACCGCGCGGATCGCACTGACCCTGAAGGATCTGGAAGTGGATGACGCCCTGTGGGCAATGGCCGATCCGGGCCACGCGCTGCCGCGCACCCCGGCGCAGCTTGCGCTGAACGTCGAAGCCGACCTGCTGGTGCAGGACGCGCCTGTTTTGCCCGGCCCGCTGGGAACCGCCCCGCCCCCCGGCCTGCTGCCGCACGCCGTGCGCATCCGGGATCTGTCGCTTGCTTTGGCCGATGCGACGCTGAATGCGGCCGGTGGGTTCACCTTTGAAACCGCCGCCGGAAGCCAGGTGCCGGATGTGAACGCCCCGGTCGGCAAGCTGGATCTGTCAGGCACCGGGCTGGTCACGCTGCTGCAACGCCTGTCCGCCGCAGGGATCCTGGATCCCCAGCAAACCATGGGCGCGCAGATGGTGCTGGGCATGTTCGCGACCCCGGGGGACGGAGACAGCCTGACCTCGCAGGTGGTCGCTGAACCCGGCGGGGCGCTCTATGTCAACGGAAACCGCGTGCGCTGAGCGGCAGCGCGGATTTGAATTGCCGGACAAGCTGCGCTAGGCCTGTCCGAACGCCGCCCCGGCCCGCGCAGGGCACCGCCTGCGACGGCACCGACCGATCCTTCTGAAAGGCCCCGATGACCGCGACCGACCGCCTTGCCGACCTGACCCATGCCCTTCTGGATGCCGCGCGCGCCGCCGGGGCGGAAGCCGCCGACGCCATGGCGCTGGACGGCACGTCGCTGTCGGTCGGCGTGCGCAGCGGAGCACTTGAGGACGCGGAACGGTCAGAGGCCACCGATCTGGGCCTGCGGGTGCTGATCGACGGACGGCAGGCCTGCGTGTCCGCGTCCGACACCAGCCGCGACACCCTGCGGAACATGGCCGAACACGCGGTGGCCATGGCCCGCGAAGCGCCCCGCGATCCCCATATCGGGCTGGCCGATCCTGAAGACCTATGCCGGGAGTGGGATCTGGCCGCGCTGGATCTGAACGACCCCGCCGCGGAACCCGCGGCGGAGGCTTTGCGTGACCTGGCGCTGCGCTGCGAAGCCGCCGCGCTGGACCGGCCCGGCATTTCGCAAGTGTCGTCCACCCATGCCAGCTTTGGCCGCCGCCATGTGCATCTGGCCGCCAGCAACGGATTTTCCGGCGGCTATGCGCGCAGCAGCACCGGCCTGTCCTGCAGCGCCATCACCGGAACCGGCGGCAGCATGGAGCGCGACCATTTCGGTGACATGCGCACCCATGCCGCCGACATGCTCAGCCCCGAAGAGATCGGCCGCATCGCCGCCGACCGGACCCTGGCCCGGGCGGGCGCGCGCCAACCGGCGACCGGAAGTTTTCCGGTCCTGTTCGACGAACGTATTTCCGGGTCTCTGATCGCCCATCTGCTGGGCGCCATCAACGGCACCGCCATCACCCGCGGCGCATCCTGGCTGCGCGACGCATTGGGCCAACAGGTGCTGCCCGCCGGCATCGACCTGATCGAAGACCCGACCCGGCCCCGGGTGACAGGCTCGCGCCCCTTCGATGCCGAAGGCCTGCCCGCCCGGCCGCGCCGGATCATCGAAAACGGCATTCTGACCGGCTGGACGCTGGATCTGGCCACCGGGCGCAAGCTTGGCCTGCCCTCGACCGGCAACGCAGTGCGCGGCCCGTCCTCGCCGCCGTCGCCGTCGGTGTCCAACGCCACGCTGACCCCGGGCCGCCACAGTGCCGCGGATCTGATGGCGCAGATGGGCACCGGGCTGCTGGTCACCGGCCTGATCGGATCGACGATCAACCCGACCACCGGCGATTATTCCCGCGGGGCGTCCGGGCTCTGGATCGAAAACGGCGCTCCCGCCTATCCGGTCAACGAATGCACCATCGCGGGCAATTTGCGCGACATGCTGGCCCGCATCATCCCCGCCAATGACGCGCGCCCGCATTTGAGCCGCGTGGTGCCGTCGCTGCTGATCGAAGGGATGA
>JAGQRU010000013.1 GCA_020425105.1 Paracoccaceae bacterium | reverse complement strand
ATGATGTTTTCCACATCCTCGCCCACATAGCCCGCTTCGGTCAGCGTCGTTGCGTCGGCCATGGTGAACGGCACGTCAAGGATCCGCGCCAGCGTCTGGGCCAGAAGCGTCTTGCCGCAGCCGGTCGGCCCGATCAGCAGGATGTTCGACTTGGCCAGTTCCACTTCGGATTTCCCGGCATGGTTCAGGCGCTTGTAGTGGTTGTGAACGGCCACAGACAGCACCCGCTTGGCGTGGGACTGGCCGATCACATAATCGTCAAGAACATCGCAGATATCGCGCGGCGTCGGGACGCCTTCGGACGATTTCAGACCGGTCGATTTCGTTTCTTCACGAATGATGTCCATACACAGCTCGACGCATTCATCGCAAATGAACACAGTCGGGCCGGCGATCAGTTTACGCACCTCATGCTGGCTCTTGCCGCAAAAGCTGCAATAGAGGGTGTTTTTGCTGTCGCCGCTCGAATTGTTCGCCATTCGTATCCTCCGAGGCCACATGCCCGTGGCAGGCTGGGCCGCCTTCACGGTTCCGGCCAAGTTAGGTCAGCACAGGACCGCCCACAATGTCAAATTTGAGTCTTCCAGACGAACGCCAAAGCCCGGTTAACCGGCATCGGACTCTTTGGCGACGCGGTTGACCACAATCTCGTCGATCAGACCCCAGTCTTTCGCCTCTTCCGGCGACATGAAGTTATCCCGTTCCAGCGCGGCTTCGACAGTCTGCAGATCCTGTCCCGTGTGGCTGACATAGATTTCGTTCAGGCGCCGCTTCAGCTTCTGGGTTTCCTGCGCATGGATCATGATATCCGTCGCCTGGCCCTGATAGCCGCCCGACGGCTGGTGCACCATCACCCGGCTGTTGGGCAGCGAATACCGCATGCCCTTCTTGCCCGCCGTCAGCAGCAGCGACCCCATGGAGGCCGCCTGCCCGATCACCAGCGTCGACACCGGCGGCTTGATGTATTGCATAGTGTCATAGATCGACAGACCGCTGGTCACCACGCCGCCCGGGCTGTTGATATACATGGAAATTTCCTTGGACGGGTTTTCCGCCTCAAGATGCAGAAGCTGCGCCACGATCAGCGATGACATCCCGTCATGCACCGGCCCGGACAGAAACACGATCCGTTCCTTGAGCAGCCGCGAGAAGATGTCATAGGCCCGTTCCCCGCGCGAGGTCTGCTCCACCACCATCGGAACGAGGGTGTTCATATAGGTCTCATAAGGATCGGTCATGGGGTCTGCCTCTTGCTCGGGTCGATGCCGGTCTGTTTGGTAAAGTCTTAGACACGCCCCGAGGTGCCTGCAAGGGGCAGACCGGGCTTGCCTCAGCACGGTTAAGTTAAACTTAAAACGATCCGGGGAAGGCGCCGCGCGGCAGCCTCGCGGCGCCATTCCGCCCAAATCTGTCAGGTCATGACATCGGGCCCGACACGGCCCGTGCGTTCGCCAATTCCGGCCAGCGCCTCGGCGGCGGCGATGACCGGCGCCAACGCCTCCTGCGCATCCAGTTGCTGCAAGGCCGGATCGTTTTCCAGCCGTTCCAGATAGACCCGCAACGTCGCCCCGACCGTGCCGGTGCCCGAAAGGCGGAACACCACCCGCGCCCCGTCATCGAACATCACGCGAATGCCCTGCCCTTCGGCGCGCGATCCGTCCACCGGATCGTCATAGGCAAATTCGTCCGCCAGCGCGACCGTCAGCCCCGCCACGGTCTGACCGGGCAGATCGGGCAGCTGGTCGCGCAGGGCCTGCATCAGCCGCTCGGCGGCGGTGCTTTCCACCGCCTCGTAATCGTGGCGGGAATAATAATTCCGACCGAATTCCGCCCAATGCGCGGCCAGAATATCGGCGACGCTCTTGCCGCTGGCCGCCAGCACCGAAAGCCACAGCAGCACCGCCCACAGGCCGTCCTTTTCCCGCACATGGTCCGACCCGGTGCCGGCGCTTTCCTCCCCGCACAGGGTGGCGCGGCCCGCATCCAGCAGATTGCCGAAGAATTTCCACCCGGTCGGAGTTTCATAGCAGGCGAGCCCCCGCGCTTCGGCCACCCGGTCCAGCGCCCGGCTGGTGGGCATCGACCGCGCCACGCCCTTCAGACCGCCGGAATAGCCCGGCGCCAGATGCGCGTTTGCCGCCAGAACCGCAAGGCTGTCGGACGGGGTCACATAGATGCCGCGCCCGACGATCATGTTGCGGTCGCCATCGCCGTCCGATGCCGCGCCGAAATCCGGCGCGTCCGGGCCCATCATCTCGTCCATCAGGGTTTTTGCCCAGGTCGGGTTGGGATCGGGATGACCGCCGCCGAAATCCGGGCTGGGCGTGCCGTTGACCACCGTGCCCGCCGCCGCGCCAAGCGCGTTTTCCAGAACCGCGGTCGCATAAGGACCGGTGATCGCGTGCATGGCGTCGAAGCGCATGGTAAAGCCAGATTGAAAAAGACCGCGCAGCGCGTTGAAATCAAACAACTGCGACATCAGTTCCAGATAATCGGCCACCGGGTCGACCACTTCGACCTCCATCCCCGCCAGATCGAAACTGCCGGGCGTCGAGATATCCACATCCTGCGTTTCCAGAATATCGTAGCTGGTCAGGGTCTCTGTCGCGGCATAGATCTTGTCGGTGATCTCCGCCGGGGCCGGGCCGCCATTGGCGATATTGTATTTGATCCCGAAATCTTCGTGAATGCCGCCGGGATTATGGCTGGCCGACATGATCAGCCCGCCATCGGCGCCACGCTTGCGGATCAGGTTCGACGCCGCGGGCGTCGACAGCAGCGCATCCTGCCCGACGATCACCTTGCGCGCCCCGCCGGCAGCGGCCATCCGCAGGATCACCTGCGCCGCGCGATCGTTGAAATAACGGCCGTCTCCGCCCAGAACCAGCGTCTTGCCTGCGACGCCGTCAATGGCCTGCCACACCGCCTGCACGAAATTTTCCAGATAGTGCGGCTTCATGAAGACCTTGGTCTTCTTGCGCAGCCCCGACGTTCCGGGCTTCTGCCCTTCGATCGGCTGGGTGGTGATCGTCTTGCGTTCCATCCTGTTTCTCCGCTTCGCCGGATGCCCGGCGTCTTTGGCGTATTCCACACCGAGAAGGTGCCGCCGGCAGCGGTTTCCCGGGCTGGCGGCATTCGGGCCTGCGCCCGGGTTTATCGTCCGTTTTCCGCCGTCATTGATCGGCCTCGGCCTTCTGTGCGTTCCGCGCCAAGAGGCGCAGTTCACGCGTAGCCGGAACCTCGTTGCTCTTCAAGAATTGCTCATAGGTCTGGGTGATCCGCGCGCGATCATAAAGATAGTTGACCATCGCCCCGCCCGATTGCGCCTTTCCGTGGTCGGAGAGATCTGCTTCCGCATGTATCTCATGGACTTGCGCGCCGTTGTTCAGGTGAAATCGGGCGACAGGATCGCGCGGTTTGCCCCAGGGCGTCCGCGCTTCCAGCAGATACAGCGCCGCCAGTTCCCGCAGCCTTGCCGGATCGCGCTCCTGCCCGGCCCGGCCGGTTTCGGCCATCCACGCCATCAGCCCGGGGATCGGCGACAGCGTGACAAAGCTGCGCAAGCCGGGCAGTTCGCGCGACAAATCCTCCACCACCTGCTTGATCAGCGAATTGCCGAAGCTGATCCCGGCCAGCCCCGCCTGACAATTCGAGATCGAATAAAACACCGCCGTCGTGGCGTCCGAGGCCTCCAGCACCGTACGGCCGGGGGCCAGAATGCCCTGGATCGACCCGGGTATGGCGCCGGTCAGCGCCACTTCGACGAAAATCAGCGGCTCATCCGGCATCGCCGGGTGAAAATAGGCGAAACAGCGGCGGTCCGCGGGCTTCAGCCGCCGGCGCAGATCGTCCCAGCTGTCGATGGCGTGCACCGCCTCATAGGCGATGATTTTTTCCAGAACATGGGCCGGGCTTTCCCAGTTGATCGGGCGCAGCACCAGAAAGCCGCGGTTGAACCAGGACGCGAAGAGATGCTGGAAATCCAGATCCAGCGCCGCCAGATCGGGCCGGTCGGGCAACATCTTCAGCAACGCGGCCCGCATCGCCACCAATCGGCCCGTCGCGCCGGGAAGCTGGTTCATCCGCCGGATCAATTCCTGCCGCCGCGGTTCGGCCACCGCCAAAAACCGGCGATAGCTGTCCCGGTCGCGCGCCTGATCGTATTGCGCCAACGCCGCGGCCAATGCGGGCACATCCAGATCCAGGCCCCGTGCCAGATGGTCGAAAAACGCCAGCCGGTCCGTGGCCGAAAGCTGATCGAACCGGTCCAGAACATCGCGCGCCAGCGCGGCGCCGGTCACGTCCCCCTTTGACGACATCAGATCCTGGCAAAGCGCCTGCATGGGCCCCGACCGGCCAGTCCGCCCGAAAGGCGCCGCGCGGCGGGCGGACAAGGTGGTCAGCAGGTCGGCAAGCAGACTCATGTCGGTCAGTCCTTCATCGCGAGCGGCGCGGCAAGCCTATCGCGGATCCCCTGCGGGGTCATGTCCCGGGCTGCAAATGTAATCAATGTTTCAGAAACGCCCAACTTGTCGTCAAATGTTTCCTTGGGGCTTGCCGAGGCCTCGACACTCGACGTTAGGTAACATTATCATTGCGGGCAAAAGGTGATGAATGACCCAAGTCTTAGTTCTGAACGGACCGAACCTGAACCTGCTGGGCATCCGCCAGCCGGAGGTCTATGGCGCGACGACTCTGGCCGATATCGACGAGCTTTGCCGCCAGACCGGGGCAGAGCTTGGCGCGGAAGTCACCTGCTTTCAGACCAACCATGAAGGCGTCCTGATTGACCGGATCCACGCGGCCCGCACCGAATATGCCGGGATCGTGCTGAACGCGGGCGCCTATACCCACACCTCCGTGGCCCTGATGGACGCGATCAAGTCCGTCGATCTGCCGGTGGTCGAACTTCACCTGTCCAATATCCACGCGCGCGAACCCTTCCGCCACAAATCCTGGATCGCGCCCGTGGCGATCGGCCAGATCTGCGGCTTTGGGGCGGCGGGCTATGCGCTCGCCCTGCGGGCACTTCTGGGACATATCGAGGCGCAAGCATGACCTTTCTGGACGATGTCGAAAAAATCTCGGATGCGGTAACGGTCGAAGATGTCTGGGACGTTCTGGTCACGCGCCTAGGCGAATACGGGTTCGACCGGCTGATCTATGGTTTCACGCGTTTCAAGACCGCGCGCGGCTTCGGCGACCCGCAGGACCTGCTGATCCTCAGCAATCACGAAGCGCGCTACACGGACCGGTTCGTCGGCGAGGCGATGTATTTCAATGCCCCGATGGTCCGCTGGTCCACCGAAAATGTCGGCGCGTGCAGCTGGAGCTGGCTGCAGAACAACGTCGACGTTCTGACATCGTCCGAACTCAAGGTGTTGAATTTCAACCGGTCCATGGGGATCGTCGCCGGATATACCATCAGCTTTCCGCATTCGACGCACCGGTCGCGCGGCGCCATCGCGCTGACGGCACGCGCCGGGCTCAGCCAGCTTCAGGTGGACGAGATCTGGACCCATGCCGGGCGCAATATCTATGCGCTGTGCAACGTCGCGCATCTGAAATTCATGTCGCTGCCCCATAACGGATCGCGCCGGGCGCTAACCAAGCGGCAACGTGAGGTGCTGGAATGGGTCGGGGACGGGAAGACGACGCAGGATATCGCCACGATCATCGGCCTGACCCCTGCGACCGTAGAGAAACATCTTCGTCTTGCCAGAGAAGCGCTTGAGGTAGAAACTACGGCACAAGCTGTGATGAAAGCATCTCTTAAAAACCAGATTTTTCTTATAGAAACAACGAGCTAGGGGCATTTCCCCGCAAGGAATCACCTCAGTACGGAAAACCGTACTTCCTTGACGCCTCGTAAACGGCAATTCTGAGAACGTCTCCACGCTGGCGGTCCTTAGGACCGGGGGACGTGCCGGGGCTTCCGCCGCATTTTCGGTCGGAGCCCCGGCCTTCGGAGAAATCCGAAACGCGCCCGGGGTCCCATTTGTGCAGGTGACCCTTGGCGTCAACACATCCGGGGCCGCAACCCATCCCCACAAGCATGCGGCAGACCGAATGTGGAAGGGGCGGCACGCTGATCACGTGCCGCCCCTCTATCTTTTCGCAATCCCCGAAAGGACGCCGGCAAGGCTGTGCTCAGCCCTGCGCTGCTTTCGCAACTTCGGCAGCAAAGTCTTCGACAACTTTTTCAATGCCTTCGCCCACTTCCAGGCGCACAAAGCCCAGAACCTCGACACCGGCTTCGGCAGCAGCCGCGCCCACGGTCAGGTCGGGATTGACGACGAATGCCTGGTTCAGCAGCGTGACTTCCGAGAAGAATTTCTTCATCCGGCCTTCGATCATCTTTTCGATCACCGCTTCCGGCTTGCCGCTTTCGCGGGCCTGTTCGGTCAGAACGGCCTTTTCACGCTCCACCAGCGTCGGGTCGATATCGTTTTCGCTCAGCGAAGCGGGGTTGATCGCCGCCACATGCATCGCAACCTGACGGCCGAATTCCGCGTTGTCGCCTTTCAGCGCCACCAGAACGCCGATCTTGCCCATGCCGTCGGTCGCGGCGTTATGGACATAGGACACGACGCTGTCGCCTTCGATCGACGCCATGCGGCGCAGCGACATGTTTTCGCCGATGGTGGCGATCTTGTCGGTGATCGTGGCCTCGACGGTCTTGCCGCCCAGATCGGCAGCTTTCAGCCCATCCAGATCGGCAACGGTCAGCGCCGCCGCGGCGATGCTTTTCACCATGGCCTGGAATTCAGCGTTCTTGGCGACGAAATCGGTTTCCGAGTTCACCTCGACGGCGATCCCCTTGCCCCCGTCCACAGCCACGGCCACCAGACCTTCGGCGGCGGTACGGCCTGATTTCTTCGCGGCCTTGGCCAGACCCTTGGTGCGGAGCCAGTCCACCGCTGCTTCCATGTCGCCGCCGGTCTCGGTCAGTGCCTTCTTGGCGTCCATCATGCCCGCGCCGGTGCTGTCGCGCAGTTCTTTGACCAATGCTGCTGTAATTGCCATGTCTGGCTCTCCTGAATTCTCACGGATGGTCCCGCCGCGGAGGTATCCGCGGCAGGTGACAGTCTTGTAACGGGGGCTCAGCCCTCGACGGCGGCGTCTTCTGCCTCGGGCTCAACGGCCTCGCCCGCATCGAGCAGCTCTTCGTCCAGACCTTCTTCGAACGCGCCCAGATCGATGCCGGCAGCGCCCATTTGCGCCGTCATGCCGTCCAGAGCCGCACGGGCCACCAGGTCGCAATAAAGCGAAATGGCGCGGGCCGCGTCGTCATTGCCCGGGATGATGTAATCCACGCCTTCGGGCGAACAGTTGGTATCGACGACCGCCACGACCGGAATGCCCAGCTTCTTGGCTTCGGCAATGGCCAGATCTTCTTTTTTCACGTCGATGACGAACAGCAGATCGGGCACGCCGCCCATTTCGCGGATCCCGCCCAGGCTGGCCTGCAGCTTGGCCTGCTCGCGCTCCATGCCCAGACGCTCTTTCTTGGTCAGGCCGGCGGCGCCGTTTTCCATCTGCTCGTCGATGGCTTTCAGGCGGTTGATCGAGTTGGAAACGGTTTTCCAGTTCGTCAGCGTGCCGCCCAGCCAGCGGT
>JAGQRU010000076.1 GCA_020425105.1 Paracoccaceae bacterium | reverse complement strand
CGACGTGCGCGATGATCGCGATGTTCCGCAGGTCCATGATGTCGTGCCTTGTAGGGGTTGGTTGCTGCGACCTAGTGCGGCGGCGCAGCAAATACCAGCAAAAATCGCCGGGCGGGGGAAAGTTCCGGCGCGGTGTGGGACGGGTGCCGCCGCAGCGGCGGGCGGGCCGGGCGGGGGCCGCCGCCTGCGCCTGCGCGCGGCGACCGCGTTCAGTCGTTCCCGAAGGCCAGCAGGCGCACCTCGCCCGTGGCGATGCGCAGGGCATAGATGCGATAGGCGCCGGTGTCCGGATCGGCGTCGTCGGCATCGTCGGCATCGTCGGGGGCGGCGCGGGTCTCCAGCAGCAGCCACCCGTCGCGGTAGGCGCGCGGTTTCAGCGGCGGGCCGTGTTCGTTGCCATAGTCGAACAGATCGGTCAGGCCGGGAAAGGACGTGGTCGGGACGAAGACCGACGCCCGGCTGCCGTCCAGCCCGAACACCCGGATCTCGCCCGGTCGGGAAAACGCGCCGGTGGTGATCAGCAGGCCGTTTTCGGCGTCATAAAGCAATTCCGCCGGGTCGTATTCGTCAAGGCTCGATACCACGGCCCACTGACCGGTGCGCGTATCGACGGAGTAGAGATAGCCGTCGCCGCCATAGGTGATGGCATAGATCATCTGCGAACCGGGGTCGTAGACGCCGGTCACCGGAAGCTGGATCGCGGGGATATCGGCGGTGGCGGGAAAGCGCCGGGTGCCGGACGGGTCGGTCAGGCTGATGCCGCTTTCGTCGAAGGCGACCGTGGCCGGATCCGCGCTGCCCCGGAGTTCGGTCCAGCCACGGAGGCCGGGAGGGAGGTCGCGGGTATCGGCAAGGAGCGGCGAAAGGTAATCCCGCGCCAGCCCCTCTGTCGTCGTGTCGATGCGGTCGACCCGCAACGGGTCGGCGCGAACCTGGTACGAGCCCTGAAAGCTGTGCAGACGGTCGGTGCCCGATCCGTCGGTCACGGCGGCGACCAGTTTGCGGAAATCGCGTCCCCAGGGGTTATAGACCAGCGGCAGGCCGCGGACCCGGACCCCGGTCATGGGAATGCCGGACAGCGACACTTCGCTGTCGTCGGGACGCGGGCCGCTGAGGATGATCTCGCTGATCACGGTCCTTGCGGTCGCCTCCACGCGCCAGTGCACGGTGCCCCGGTCCAGCAGCACGAGGCTCACGTCCTGGCCGGGGCGGTCCACCAGCACCCGGGCTTCGGGCAGGGCATAGGGATCGTCGGTCCGGTAACCGATGCCCGCCGCGACCACATGCAGTTCGCGGCCGGCCAGAGCGGGCGCGGCAAGCCCCAGAAGAAGGCACGCGAGGAGGAGGGTTCGAAGACGTGTGACCATGGGCAACACAGCTGAAGGCCGCGCCGGTCCGGGACCGGCATCGCTGGGGTTCGCGGACAGTATAGTGGGACGGCGGCGCGCGGTCGAGGGCGCTGGCCGCCCGCCCGGAGGTCCTGCCCCCGGCACCCGGCCCGTCAATGTCCCGCGCTGGCGGAAAAGAGGTTGATGACCAGCACACCGGCGATGATCAGGGTCATGCCAAGCACCGCCGCGGCATCGAGCGTCTGGTTGAAGAGCAGATAGCCCAGCACGGCGATGCCGACGACGCCCAGCCCGGACCAGATCGCATAGACGATGCCGACGGGCATGACCTTCAGCGTCACCGACAGCAGATAGAAGGACAGGCCATAGCCCAGCACCACAAGCACCGACGGCCCCAGCCGGGTGAATTGCTGGGACGCGGCCAGCGCGGTGGTGGCGATGACCTCGGACAGGATCGCCAGAAGCAGGAAGAGCAGATGTTTGGGCATGTCTCACACCGGCAGGGCGGTGGTGTCCTTGATTTTCTCCATCACGAAGCTGGCAGAAATCCGCGCCATGTCCACCCGTGAAATCAGGATCTGATAGAGCCGGTCGTAATCGGCCATGTCGCGCACCTGGGCGCGGATCAGGTAATCCTGATCGCCGGTCATGCGATAGACGCCCAGGATCTGCGGCAGGTCGCGGGTGGTGTCGGAAAAGCGCCGGGCCCAGTCCGCATCGTGCCGCGCGGCGCGGATCTGCAGGAAGACCGACAGCGGGCAGTGCACCGCGTCCGGGTCTACCAGCGCCACGCGCCGGGTGATGATGCCTTCGGTTTCCATGGTGCGGATGCGCCGCCAGCAGGCGTTGCGGGACAGACCGACACGCGCCCCGATCTCTTCCAGCGGGAGGTTCGCTTCAGTCTGCACGACGCGGAGAATTTTCCGGTCGGTATCATCCAGTTCCATCATATAAGAATATCATGGGAATACGTCCCGCGAAACCCGTTTC
>JAGQRU010000075.1 GCA_020425105.1 Paracoccaceae bacterium | reverse complement strand
CCCGGCAGCTTGCGCCACAGCACCGGACTGAGGTTGAAGCCCACCAGATAGTCCAGCGCCCGACGCGCCAGATAGGCTTCGACCAGCGGCGCATCCACCTGACGCGGGTTCTTCATCGCTTCGGTGACGGCGGATTTGGTGATCGCGTTGAAGACCACGCGGCTGACATCGGTGGTCTGCTTGATCGCCTTGCGCTTGGTCAGGGCCTCTTGCAGGTGCCAGCTGATCGCCTCGCCCTCGCGGTCGGGGTCGGTTGCGAGGATCAGCGTGTCGTCATCCTTCAGCGCATCGGCGATGGCTTTCACGTGCTTGCGGGAATCCGATCCGATTTCCCAGATCATTTCGAAATCGTGGTCGGGATCCACCGATCCGTCCTTCGGCGGCAAGTCGCGAACATGCCCGTAGGACGCCAGAACGGTATAATCGTCACCGAGGTATTTGTTGATGGTCTTCGCTTTTGCGGGGGACTCGACAACAACGACCGGCATGCGCGGGGCTCCAAACTACGGCAGACTCAACAGTTGACCGCTAGATGTGGGCGCGCGGCAGGGCTTGTCAATGAGGCTGTTGCCGTAGATCCCGGTCGCGGGAGGGTCAGAGGCGGGACAACAGCCCGCCCGCATGACGTGTAATCTTGCCGGCCATTTCAAGGTCCAGCAGCACCGGAGCGATCGCGGTGGCCGGCAGTTTGAGGTCGCGGATCAACTGGTCTTCGGCAAGGGGGACAGGGCCCAGCCGGTTCAGGATTTCCTGGTATGCGGACCGTTCGGATGCCGGTTGCGGCGATACCGCAGATCGCGTCGCGGCCGGTTTGGGCGCAGGGGCCGCGCAGGGCGGGGCAGGGGTAAAATAAGTTTCGCCGGGCTGCGCGATTTCCACCGGCTCCAGCGGCAGTTCCGGTTCGGCCAGTCCGGCCAGGGCCTCGATCACATCGTCGGCGGATCGGATCAGCGTTGCGCCGTCGCGCAGCAGCATGTTGCAGCCCGAAGCGCGCCCGTCCATCGGGTGCCCCGGCACCGCCATCACTTCGCGCCCCTGGTCCGCGGCATTGCGGGCACTGATCAGACTGCCGGACCGCGCCGCGGCTTCGACGACCACGACACCGGCGCTGAGCCCGGTGATGATACGGTTCCGGCGCGGGAAATGGCGCGATTGCGGCGACAGGCCCATGGGCTGTTCGGCAACCAGCAGGCCCACCTGGCCGATACGGTCGAAAAGCTTTTGATTTTCTTTGGGATAGGCGACATCGATGCCGCCGCCCTGCACCGCGATCGTACCGGTGCGCAGGCTTGCGTCATGTGCCGCGGTGTCGATGCCGCGCGCCAGGCCCGACACAATGCTGAACCCTGCGGCGCCCAGATCCTGCGCCAGCCGCCGGGCCATCCGTTCTCCCAGGCTTGATGCATTGCGCGCGCCGACAATGGCCACTGCCGGGCGCATCAGAAGATCGAGATTGCCCTTGGCCCAGAACACCGGCGGAGGGTCTTCGATATCGGCCAGCAGCGCCGGATATTGCGGGTCGCCGTAGCAGACCAGATGCGCGTGCGCCTTGCGCGCGGCGCGCCATTCGGCTTCGACCATCGCGACGGGGCAGGCCTCATAATGGCGCAGACCGGCCCGCGCGGCCAGATCGGGCAGCATGTCCAGCACCCGCTGGGCATCGCCATGGTCCTGCATCAGGCGGAAAAATGTGTGAACCCCGACCCCCTGGGATCTAAAAAGGCGGAGCCACGACAACCTATCTTCTTCCAACTTCGGTGGGGTGAGGGGTGTGGTTGTGGAAGAAAACAGTTCTTGCGTCATCGCGGCTCCGCCCAAGGGGTAAGGCCATCAATGCGCTTTCGAAGTTAATCGGCGGTAAAAGAATCCGGAAAAATTCTGTGCGCATTGACACCTTTAGCCGGTGTTGCGCCATTTTCTTCCCACCGCGCGCCAGACCGCTTGCCGCACGCGGCGGCGGATCAGGCCGCCGACCCGCCGACCGTCAGCCCGCCGATCAGCAATGTCGGCTGACCCACGCCCACGGGCACCCATTGTCCGGCCTTGCCGCAATTTCCGATGCCGGGATCCAGCGCCAGATCGTTGCCGATGCCGCGGATCCGCCCCATGGCCGCCGGGCCGTCGCCGATCAGGGTCGCCCCCTTGACCGGAGCGCCAACCCGGCCGTTGCGTACGCGGTAGGCCTCGGTGCAGGAAAA
>JAGQRU010000352.1 GCA_020425105.1 Paracoccaceae bacterium | reverse complement strand
ATCGGCAAGAACATCGTCGGCGTCGTTCTTCAGTGCAACAATTACGACGTGGTGGATATGGGCGTCATGGTGCCCGCAGAAGATATCCTCAACCGCGCACGCGAAGAAAAGGCCGACATCATCGGCCTGTCGGGGCTGATCACCCCGTCTCTGGACCGCATGGTCGAAGTCGCATCGGAAATGGCGCGGCAGGGGTTCGACCTGCCGCTGCTGATCGGCGGGGCGACCACGTCGAAAAAGCACACCGCGCTGCGCATCGCGCCGGAATACGATCACGGGGTGGTCCATGTGGATGACGCGTCCAAGGCAGTGGGCGTGGTGTCGAACCTGCTGAACGCAGCGCGCAAGGGCGATTTCCTGACCGATATCGCCGCCGGTCAGGAGGCGCTGCGCGAAGGCCGCGCCGCTGCGGAGGACCGGGTCGCGACGACGCTGACCGATGCGCGCGCCAACGCCTTCGATGGCGGCTGGGACAGCTATTCCCCGCCCGCGCCGCAGACGCCGGGTCTGACCGTGATCGACGACATGACGGCGGGCGATCTGGTGCCCTATATCGACTGGTCGCCCTTCTTCTGGACGTGGGAGATGCGCGGCAAATACCCTGAGATCCTCGATCACGCTCAGATGGGTCCGGCGGCGCGCGATCTCTTCGCCACGGCGCAGGCCATGCTGGGCAAGATCGTCGAAGACCGGTGGTTCTCGCCGCGCGGGGTTGTGGGGTTGTGGCCCGCCAACCGCGATGGCGACGACATCATCGTCTGGCGCGACGAAACCCGCAGCCAGGAGGCGACCCGCTTTTGCATGTTGCGCCAGCAGGGCGGCAAATCCTCGGGCCGGGCCCACATGTGTCTGGCCGATTTCGTGGCCCCTGTGGGCACGCCCGACTGGATCGGCGGCTTCGCGGTCAATGCCGGGCCCGAGATCCACACCCTTGCCGAACGGTTCAAGGCCGAGGGCAACGATTACGATGCCATTCTGGTGCAGGCCCTTGGCGACCGGCTGGCCGAAGCCTTTGCCGAGGCGCTGCATGCCCGGGTGCGAAAGTCGCTTTGGGGCTATGCCGCCGGCGAGGATCTGTCCAACGACGCGCTGATCGCGGAAACCTATCGCGGGATCCGTCCGGCGGCCGGGTACCCGGCCAGCCCGGATCACACGGAAAAACGCCGGCTGTTCGATCTGCTCGACGCGCCGGAAAACGCCGGTCTGACGCTGACCGAAAGCTGCGCCATGTGGCCGTCATCGGCGGTGTCGGGGCTGTATTTCGCCCATCCTGACAGTGCCTATTTCGGCATCGGGCGGATCGGCCAGGACCAAGTGAACGACTATGCCGCCCGCAAAGGCATGGCAACTGAGGAAATCGAGGGCTGGCTTGCGCCGAATTTGGGGTATACCCCGGCGCGAAAGAGCAAGATGACTGACACCGCGGCTTAAACGCATCCCATGCCGCAGCGCCCAGGAGACGAGAAAGATGAGTGCAAAGAGCTGGCTGTTCACCAGTGAATCGGTGTCCGAAGGACATCCCGACAAGGTCTGCGACCGAATTTCCGACGCGGTTCTTGACGCCTTCCTGGAGGCCGATCCCCATGCGCGCGTGGCCTGTGAAACCCTTGCGACGACGGACCATGTGACCATCGCCGGCGAAGTGCGCGGCCCGAACGAAGTGCGCCAGCGGGTCGAAGAGATCGCCCGCGAGGCGATCCGTGACATCGGGTATGAACAAAAGGGCTTCTCGTGGAAGACCTGCGCCGTCGTCAACCTGCTGCATGAACAATCCGCCGACATCGCGCAGGGCGTGGACGAAGGCGACAAGGGCGAAGAAGGCGCAGGCGATCAGGGCATCATGTTCGGCTATGC
>JAGQRU010000074.1 GCA_020425105.1 Paracoccaceae bacterium | reverse complement strand
CCGCAACTGATGGCTGCGCCCGGTCTTGGGAAACAGGCGCACCCGGGTGCTGGCATCGCCATAGCGCAGGACCTTCCAATCGGTCAGCGCGGGCTTGCCGTTTTCATGGTCCACCATCTGCCGGGGCCGGTTCGGCCAGTCCACGATCAAGGGCAGGTCCACCGTGCCCTCGCGCGGTTCCAGCTTCCCGTAAAGCTCTGCCAGATAAGTCTTGCGCATCTGGCGCTTTTCGAACTGAAGCCCCAGATGCCGCTGGGCGTGCGCGGTCAGGGCGAACACCATCACCCCCGATGTGTCGCGGTCCAGCCGATGCACCAGAAGCGCCTGCGGAAAGACCTCCTGCACCCGCGTCAGCAGACAATCGGCCAGATGCGCGCCGCGCCCGGGCACCGACAGCAGCCCCGATGGCTTGTCCAGCACGACGATTTCATGATCGTCATGCAGCACAACCAGCGGATCGCCGGGCGGAGCATAGTCGAGCGTCATGGCCGGTCGAAGCTTTGCGCCAGAATGACGGCCAGCGCGTCGGCATCGTCCTGCGTGAAGGCCGCGGGCTGATTGCTGTCGATATCCAGCACCGCCAGCAGCGCGCCCTTGCGGAACACCGGCAGCACCAGTTCCGACCGGGTGGAGCTTGCGCAGGCGATATGCCCGGGAAAGCTGTCCACGTCCTCGACAATCTGCGCCGTGCCCGTCCGCGCCGCCGCGCCGCAGACACCGCGGTCGAACGGAATGACAAGACAGCCGTGGCTGCCCTGATAGGGCCCGATCTTCAGCGTCTTGTCGCCCATGTTGCGGTAAAATCCGGTCCAGTCGAACCGGTTGTCCGACCAGTGAATTTCACACGCAATCGTCGCCATCAGCGCCACGGGGTCGGTTTCGCCTGCGGTCAGGCTCGCGATCCGCGCGGCCAGATCGGCGTAATCGACCCGCGACATCAGACCCGCTCGACCGCGATGGCACAGCCTTCGCCCCCGCCGATGCAGATGGCCGCGATGCCGCGTTTCAGCCGCCGCTGTTCCAGCGCCCCCAGCAGCGTCACCACGATCCGCGCACCGGACGCACCGATCGGATGGCCAAGCGCGCAGGCGCCGCCATGCACATTGACCTTGTCGTGATGCAGGCCCATTTCCTTCATGAATGCCATGGGCACCACGGCGAAGGCCTCGTTCACCTCCCACAGATCCACGTCCTTGGTCTTCCATCCCAGCCGCTGCAGCAGCTTGCGTGCCGCGGGCACCGGGGCCGTCGGAAACCGCGCCGGAGCCTGCGCATGGCTGGCATGGCCGCGGATCACCGCCCGAATGTTCAGCGCGTGGCGGTCCGCTTCGGATTGCGACGCCAGCACCAGCGCCGCCGCGCCGTCTGAAATCGACGACGAATTCGCCGCCGTCACCGTGCCGCCGTCGCGGAAAGCCGGTTTCAGATGCGGGATCCGGTCGGGACGCGCGGTGCCCGGCTGTTCGTCTTCGCTGACCACATGCGCGCCGTTGCGGCCGGGAACATCCACCGGCGTGATTTCAGCGGCGAAGGCGCCGTTGGCCTGCGCCGTCTTGGCACGGTGGAGCGAGCTGATCGCATAATGGTCCTGCGCCTCGCGCGAGAACTGGAATTCCTGCGCGCAGTCTTCGGCGAAGGTGCCCATCAGACGGCCCCGGTCATAGGCGTCCTCCAGCCCGTCCAGAAACATGCTGTCCATCACCCTGCCATGGCCCAGCCGCGCACCGCCGCGCATCTTTTCCAGAAGATACGGCGCGCGCGACATGCTTTCCATGCCGCCGGCGACCATGACCCGGGCGCCGCCGCCCGAAATCTGGTCATGGGCCATCATCACCGCCTTCATGCCCGATCCGCACATCTTGTTCAGCGTGGTGGCCGGCACATGTTCGCCCAGACCGCCCAGAAAGCCCGCCTGCCGCGCGGGGGCCTGGCCCTGACCCGCAGGCAACACGCAGCCCATCAGGCATTCATCCACCCATTCCGGCGCCACACCCGCCTCGGCCAGCGCCGCGCGAATCGCCGCGCCGCCCAGATCCGCGGCAGGCACAGCGGCGAAAGCGCCCTGTAAACCGCCCATGGGCGTCCGCCGCGCCCCGCAAATAAGGGTCTGGGTCATGATGTTCTCCTCCCGTTCCGGACCGTAATCAGGTCGTCTTCCGGAAACCGATTGGTAAGACCTGAGCCCTAGCCTGTCAAAAGCACAAACTGGACGGGTGAACATGGAATTGGACAAGCAAGATCACGGAGACGTGGTGGTCATCACGCCATCGGAGTCGCGAATTGACGCATCTGTGGCAATCCAGTTCAAGGACCGGATGCGCGATTTGACCTCTGACGCCAATGGGCGGGTCATTCTGGATCTCGGCGCCGTGGACTTCATCGACAGCAGCGGTCTGGGCGCGATCGTCGCCGCAATGAAGCAGCTGGGCGGCGGCCGGCGGCTGGAACTTTCGTCCCTGTCTCCGCTTGTGGCCAAAGTCTTCCGCCTGACCCGGATGGATTCGGTGTTTGTGATTCACGACTCGACCGATGCGGGGCTCGCCGATGTCCGGGCTGCAAGCTGACGACCCGGAAGACCGGGGCGTTGTTCCGGTCATGACATCAGAAATTCCCGGAACCTATGACGCCGTGCGCGAGGCGCTTTTGGCGATGCGCCGCAAGCTCAGCCAGGCCGGGGCCGACAGAGACACCATCGGAACAGTGGAAATGGTGTTGGCGGAGATCCTCAACAACGTGGTGGAACATGCATATCACGACCGGGCGGGCGGCCATATTCTCCTGAAGATCACCTGTACGGAAAACGGCATCAGGATCACCGTTGCCGACGACGGCACCCCGATCAACGGCGCCTTGCCCGAAGGGCGCGCGGCGCTGAAGGACGGCACAGAACTCGATGATCTTCCCGAAGGCGGGTTCGGCTGGTCGCTGATCAGAATGCTGGTCAACGACCTGCAGTATCATTCCGGTGACGGGCGCAATCACCTGCGCTGTGTCGTGCCGCATGCCTCGGTGAAATAGCGAAATCGCTCTTGCCCGCGCCGCCGGGTCGCCTAGTCTCGCGCCAAAAGGGGCGAAGGATCATGCGCGACTTCCAAAAACCGGGCCGATCGGCGGTTCTTGCCGCAAACGGCATCTGTGCCACATCGCACCCGCTGGCGGCCCTGACCGCGGTCGACTGCCTGAAGGCGGGCGGCAATGCGGTGGATGCGGCGATCGCGGCGGCGGTGCTTCTGGGCCTTGCCGAACCGCCGATGACGGGTCTTGGCGGGGATTGCTTCGTTTTGATCAAGCCCGCAGGCCGCGAAGACGTCCTGACGCTGAACGGGTCCGGCCGCGCCCCGGCCGGGTTCGATGCCGAAGCGCTGCGTGCCCAGGGGCTGCACGAAATCGCGCCGCACTCCGCCCATGCCGTGACCGTCCCCGGCGCCGTTGACGCCTTCTGCGCGCTGGCCGACCGATTTGGCGCCTGGCCGCTGGACCGGACCCTCGCCCCCGCGATCCGATACGCCGAAGAAGGGATCCCGGTCGCACCGCGGGTGGCCTTCGACTGGGCCCGCAGCGGCGCGGTGCTGAATCCGGCTGGCCAGCTGCATTATTCGTTCGGAGGCAGCGCACCCCGGATGGGCCAGATCTTCCGCGCGCCGGGCCAGGCCGAGATCCTGCGCCGGATCGCCCGGGACGGGCGCGAAGGGTTCTATGCCGGCGCGACGGCGGACGAGATGGTCACCACCCTGCGCGCCGCCGGAGGCTGTCACAGTCTGGACGATTTCGCGGCGACCACCGCCGAATGGGGCACGCCCATTTCCGGGTCCTATCGTGGCGCCGAGATTCTGGAACATCCGCCCAACGGCCAGGGCGCCACGGCGCTGCTCATGGCGAATATTTTGGCGCAGTTCGATCTGTCCGCGCTCGACCCGATGGGCGCGGATCGGGCGCATCTGGAAGCCGAAGCCGCCAAGCTTGCCTATGACGCGCGCAACCGGTTTCTGGCCGATGCGGCATTCACCGCCCGGCTCGATCACATGCTGGCACCGGACACCGCCGCGGCCCTGGCTGCGCTGATCGATCCGGCCCGCGCGCTGCCCACACCGCCTGCCGCAGCGGGCGCCGTGCACAAGGAAACCGTCTATCTGACCGTGATCGACCGGAACCGTATGGTGGTGTCGCTGATCTATTCCATCTTCCACGATTTCGGATCGGGCATCGCCACGCCGGAGCACGGGATCCTGTTTCACAACCGTGGCGCGGGCTTCAGCCTGGAACGCGGGCACCCGAACGAAGCCGCAGGCGGCAAGCGGCCCATGCACACGATCATTCCCGCCATGCTGCGCGAAAACGGGCGCGTCACGCTGCCCTTCGGCGTCATGGGCGGCGCCTATCAGCCCACAGGACACGCACGGCTGGTGTCCAACCTGCGCGATTTCGGCATGGACATCCAAAGCGCCATCGACGCCCCCCGCGCGTTTTCCGATGCCGGAGCGATGAAGGTCGAACGCGGCTATAGCGACGCGGTGCGCGCGGATCTGGCTGAACGCGGACACCGGGTGACGATCCCCGAAGTGCCCATCGGCGGCGCCCAGGCGGTGCGCATCGATCATGAATTGGGGATACTGGAAGGCGCGTCAGACCCGCGCAAGGACGGCTGCGCCCTGGGCTACTGAGCCCCGGGCGGCGGTCAGTTCAACGCGGTCTGCAGCGGGTAAATGCCGTCGCGCAGTTCGCCGAAGAAATCCTCGATATCGGGATGCTCCACCGGTTCTCCGCTGAGATCGGGCAGCAGGTTCTGCTCGGACACATAAGCAACGTAGTAGCTTTGGTCGTTTTCAGCGAGCAGATGGTAAAACGGCTGATCCTTGGACGGACGATTGTCTTCGGGAATCGAATCGTACCATTCCTCGGTATTCGAAAAAACGGCATCCACATCGAAGACAACCCCGCGAAACGGGTGCTTTTTATGGCGAACCACCTGACCAAGCTGATATTTGGCGCGCGTTTTCAACATCAAACTTCAACCTCTCACGACCCTAATTAGCCGCAAATTGGCCCTGTTGTCCATGCGGTGGCCCGGAGCGCGTGGGGAAGTGGTGAATGGGGGCCACGCATTGTCAGGCCCTGTTTGGGCGGCTCCGGCGGATCTCCGGACGACCGCGCTTAGCCCGAAACCGCGCGCATTGGCAAGATCCGGCGGCATCCCACACCGCTTTGTCATTTCGTCACCGGGCATTTTCTTGTATGAAGGGCCCAAAATATGAAAATGCGTGAGGCAAACATGAGCAGTCGTATTGCCGCGCTGATCCTGCTGACGTTTCTGGCCGCGTGCGGAGGCAAATCCGCGCCGCGGAACCTGGACAATGCGTGCAGCATCGCGGACCAGCGCCCGAAATATCTGCGCGCCATGCAGAAGACCGAAAAGAAATGGGGGGTGCCGGTCAACGTTCAGATGGCCGTGATCCATCAGGAAAGCAAGTTCGACGGCGACGCGCGCACCCCGCACACCTACGCTCTGGGCGTTATTCCGATGGGGCGCCAGTCTTCGGCCTATGGCTATGCCCAGGCGCTGGACAGCACCTGGAAAGACTACAAGCGCGCCGCCGGGCGCCCCGGCGCCAGCCGCAAGAACATCAAGGACGCCACCGATTTCATGGGCTGGTACATGACCCGGACCGAACAGCGGTTCGGCATCCCCAAATCCAATGCCCGCGAACATTATCTGGCCTATCATGAAGGTCTGGGCGGCTATGCCCGCGGCAGCTATCGCAACAAAAGCTGGCTCGTCGGCGTGGCGAACAAGGTGGAATACCGGTCGCAGATGTACCGTCAGCAGTTGAAAAGCTGCGGCAAGATCTGACCGTCGCGGGTCAGTTTCGCCGTTCCTTCTCCGCCCGGATGGAAAACAGGCGGTCTGAAAGGCTGTCGCGCGCGGTCAGCGGGCCCAGTTGCAGCCGCGTCTGCTCTCCGGTTTCCGAGATGATCAGCCATTCGGTCAGCCGCAGCGGCGCGCGGTCGAAATACAGATAGATGCGCCCGTATTCGGGATGCTCCGGATCCTGCGCCTGCACAACGGTGCGTCCGTTCTGTTCGCCATGTCCGGTGACCATCTTGATCCGCGTCAGATCGATCTGCCGCGCCAGGATCAGGTTCAGCGGGGTCCGCCCCAAGGGAAAAACATCGCCCTGATTGTGCCCGTCGAACACCGCGACGCTGCCGCCGCCCGCAAGCACCAGCGTGTCGTCAAAAGGCGGGTCGTATTCGAACCGGATCCGTCCCGGCCGCTTGATCATCACCTTGCCGGTCGCGCGCGACCCGTCGGCATTGATCTGCGTGAACGGCGCTTCCACCGTCCTGATCGTATTCAGATAGTCCGACAGGTCCGGGAGCGAGGCCTTTTCGGCCCAGGCCGGCGCGCCGACAAGCAGCGCGATGAAAAGAAGGATGCGTCTCATGCCTGACAGATAACCCTGCCCGACGCGCCCCGCATCCCCGTTTTTCTTCACGACCGCGCGAGCCCCTTTACCCCTGTTCAGGCACCAGAACTTCGCGCTTGCCCACATGGTTGGCGGCGCTGACCAGACCCGCGTCCTCCATCTGCTCCACCAGCCGGGCGGCCTTGTTATACCCGATGGCGAGCTTGCGCTGGATGTACGAGGTCGAACATTTGCGGTCGTTGATGACGATCTGCACCGCCTGATCGTACAGCGCGTCTTCCCCGGTCGTGTTGCCGCCCAGGCCCAGAACCAGGTCGATGTCATCGGCCTTGTCGTCGTCGGGACCGTCGGCCACCCCGCCCACATAGGACGGCGGCCCATAGGATTTCAGATGGGTGACGACCTCTTCGACCTCTTCATCTGACACGAAAGGCGCGTGGATCCGGGTGATCCGCCCGCCGCCAGCCATGTAGAGCATGTCGCCCATGCCCAGCAGCTGTTCGGCCCCCTGTTCGCCCAGAATGGTCCGGCTGTCGATTTTCGACGTCACCTGGAAACTGATCCGGGTCGGGAAGTTGGCCT
>JAGQRU010000073.1:270-25956 GCA_020425105.1 Paracoccaceae bacterium | reverse complement strand
GTGGCGATCCTCTCGGACGAGATCTACGACCAGATGCTCTACGACGGCGCGGCGCATGTCAGCCTGCTGGCCTATCCCGAGATCCGCGACCGGCTGATCCGGCTCAACGGCTGGTGCAAGACCTATGCCATGACCGGCTGGCGGCTGGGCTTCGCGGTCTGGCCGCGCGCGATGGTGGACGCGGTCACCCGGCTGTGCATCAACGACCATTCCTGCGTGAACGCGGCGGCGCAATATGCGGGGCTGGCCGCGCTGACCGGGCCGCAGGATGCGGTGGCCGACATGCTGGCGCAATTCGACCGGCGGCGGCGGGTGATCGTGGACGGGCTGAACGCCCTGCCGGGGATCCGCTGTGCCGATGCGGCGGGCGCCTTCTATGCCTTCCCCAATATCGACGGCACCGGCATGACCGCCCGCGAAGCCCAGGACCGGTTCCTGACCGATGCCGGGGTGGCGACCGTCGCGGGCACCAGCTTCGGCGCCTTCGGCGAAGGCTTCGTGCGGTTTTCCTATGCCGCCAGCCTCGACCAGATCACCGATGCACTGGACCGGATCGCGAAGGTGCTTTAGTCCCCGCCACCCGGACGGGGACCGCGGTCAATCGGCGGCGCGGACCTGCGTGCGCTGCCGGCCAAGACCTTCGACCTCGGCCTCCATGATTTCGCCGGGCTTCAGATAGCGCGCCGGTGACATGCCCATGCCGACACCGGACGGAGTGCCGGTGGCGATGATGTCCCCCGGCATCAGCAGGCAGAACCGGGACAGATAGGCGATGATTTCCGCAACCGAAAAGATCATGTCGGATGTCGCGCTGTCCTGCATGCGCTGGCCGTCGAGATCCAGCGTCAGACGCAGCGCTTGCGGGTCGGGAACCTCATCTGCGGTCACCAGCCACGGGCCGATGGGGCCATAGCCCGGCCCCGACTTGCCCTTGACCCATTGCCCGCCACGGGATTTCTGCCAGTCGCGTTCCGAGATGTCGTTCAGCGTGCAATACCCCGCAACATGGGACAGCGCCTTGGCTTCGGACACATACTGCGCCGGACGCCCGATCACGACGCCCAGTTCGACCTCCCAATCGGTGGCGACCGAATCCCGCAGCAGCGTCAGATCGTCGAAAGGCCCGGCCAGCGCCGATGTCACCTTGTTGAACACGATCGGCTCCTTGGGCGTCGCAGCGCCGGTTTCGGCGGCGTGCTGGGCATAGTTCAGGCCGATGCAGATGAAGTTCGGCACCCAGCCCAGACAGGCGCCGATACGCCCGGGATCGGCGACCAGCGGCAATGCGGATATATTCAGGTCATGCAGATGGCTCAGTGTCTCCAGCGCCACATGCGGACCGGCGAAATCGGGCACCGCGCCGGTAAGGTCGCGCACGGCGCCATCCGCATCCAGAACCCCGGGACGTTCCTGCCCAACGGGCCCAAATCTCAGCAACTTCATCGCAGTCCTCCCCTTGCCGCCGCGCCTGTTCTATCGGTGATCCGTTCCGCCGGTCTTGGCAAGGACCCGGATCAGGGCAAATAGACCGCCTCCAGAACCGCGCGGACGGCACCGCTTTCGTCACGCAGGGTCAGCGACTGCCCGGCAATCGCCCAATGCCGGATGTCGGCCAGAATGCTGGACAATTTCTGCTCCCAGCCGTCGATTGGATCGCCGCACGCCATAAGCGTCGAGAAGCCCGGCGAAAACCGCAGCCCATCCGTGTCGTCGCGGGTAAAACCGCCGCCCAGCTGATTGCAGCCCACCGTGGCGCTGTATCCCGGCGTCGGCCCGGCCTGCAGCAGCAGATGCGGCTCGCGGTGATCGGGCTTGGCGGCGATCTCGACCCCGTCAAGCCGCAGGATGCGCCAATAGGTGTTTTCCAGATGCGCCGGGGCGCGATGGCGGTCGCAACTGCTGACGGTTTCGAGCCGGTCGAGACGGTTGACCACAACGCTGCGGCGCGGCGGGCCTTCCATGACCGGGCGGACGGTCAGGGTGCCGTCCAGCACCGCCATCATCGGGACGCCCGGTTCCGAGCGCTCGGCAAGATAGGCGCGTTCCAGAGCCAGATAATCGCCTTCCATCGACACGGGAAAACGTTCGCCGGTCAGGCAGATTTCAAAACTCGCCGCATCGGCCAGATAGAGGAACAGGCCCTGCAGGGGCAGTGACAGATCGGTTTCTTGCAATGCGCCAAGGCTTATCAGGTCAAGCGGCAAGTCGCTGTCGATTGGGTTGCCTTCAAGATCCATCTGGCGCAACCGGTCGGGTCCCATGACCTGCCAGAAGATCGGCGCTTCGGACGCGCCGGTCAGCACCAGCGCGCCGCGCGCCGGATCCGCATGCCATCGCCCGACCTCATCGCGGGTAAAGGCCGGGTCCCGACCCTCCCACACTCGGCGCATGTGATAGATCTGGTTCGGCCACAGATCCAGATGATGGGCGATGCCCGCGCAATCGGCGCAGGGCAGCGTGCCGGTGAAGCTTGCAGGCAGGCGCAGCCCGTGCGCGCCCAGAACCGGCGCGGGCTCGTCGGCGTGAAGTGCTGCGGCGGTGGAGAAAAGAAGCCAGAGGCAGGCGATGAAAATGCGTTTCATAAGAGTCTCCGTCAGCTCCGTGGTCCGGGGGCGGCGTCGCGGATGCCCACATCCAGCCGGGCCACCGAAACCGATTTTACCACGGCAAAGCAATCGGCGCCTTCGACAATGTTCAGCGCATCGGCGGACCGGCGGGTGATGCGGGCCAGCAGGAGCTCTCCGCCCGCGCTGAGCTGCACCATCACCCCGGGTCCGTTGCCGCGGCGGGTGGCGCGCACGGTGGCGGGCAGGATATTCAGCGCCGACAGGCCTTCGGGGCGCTGGCGTGCCAGAAGGACGTCCTGCGCTTCGATCCGCACCCGCACCTGCGCCCCGGCCTGCGCCGCGATGCGCGGCAGCAACAACCTGCCCGCGGCCACCGCGATTTCGGTCAGGCCGTCATCGTGCTGGGCGACCACAATGCCCGTCAGCACCGATCCGGCCTCGCGCACCCCAATGGCGCGCACCGCCGCCGGATCGGACAGGACATCGTCCGCCGGGCCCGCGCACAGCACCCGGCCCGCGTCCAGCGCCACCACCGTTGTGGCAAGCCGCGCGACCTCAACCGCGGAATGGCTGACATAGAGGATGGGGACCTGCGTGTCGTCGCGCAGCCGTTCCAGATAGGGCAGAATCTCTGCCTTGCGCGCGTCGTCCAGCGCCGCCAGCGGTTCGTCCAGCAGCAACAGACGCGGCGCCGACAGCAGCGCCCGACCGATGGCCACCCGTTGCTTTTCACCACCCGACAGGGCCCCAGGGGAGCGGTCGAGCAGCGCCGCCAGCCCAAGCACGCCGACCACGTGATCGAAGGGCGCACGCGGCCTGCGCCCGGTGAAGCGCGCGCCATAGGTCAGGTTCGCCCGCACCGACAGATGCGGGAAAAGCCGCGCGTCCTGAAAGACATAGCCCACCCGGCGCCGGTGCGGCGGGGTCCAGATGCCGGCATCGGTGTCGCACAGAACGGCATCTTCAATGACCACCCGCGCCGCGTCGGGCCGCAGCAGCCCGGCCACCGCGTTGACGATGGTCGTCTTGCCCGCGCCTGAGCGTCCGAAAAGCGCCGTGACCCCGGGCGGGGCGTCGAAGGCGGCATCCAGCGCAAAGCCCGGAAGCCGATGGCGCAGGCGGACCGACAGGCTCATAGCCCGCGCACCCGCCGGGACAGGCGCTGCGCCACGGCTTCCGAAATCCACAATGCGCTCAGGGCCACGGCCAATGACAGCGCCACCAGCCACAGCACCGCCGGTTCCGCGCCCGGCACCTGCAGAAAGGTATAAATGGCCGACGGCACAGTGCGCGTTTCACCGGGGATCGACGACACGAAGGTGATCGTGGCGCCGAATTCCCCCATCGCCTTGGCGAAGGCCAGCACCGCTCCCGCCAAGATCCCCGGCGCCGCCAGCGGCAGCGTCACGGTCGCAAAGACCCAAAGCGGCGGCGCGCCCAGCGTGCCGGCGGCCTCTTCCAGACGCGGGTCGATTGCCTCGACCGCCAGCCGGATCGCCCGCACCATCAGCGGGAACGCCATGATGGCCGCCGCCAGCGCGGCCCCCGTCCAGCGGAACGCGATGCCCCCGCCGAAGAGCGCGGTCAGCGCGCGGCCCAGCGGCCCTTGGGGACCGAAGGCCAGCAGCAGCAGATAGCCGGTGACCACCGGCGGCAGGATCAGCGGCAGATGCACCAGACCGTTCAGAACGCCCTTGCCCGGAAAGCGCCAGCGCGCCAGCGCATAGCCCGTCAGAATGCCCGCAGGCAGGCTGGCGGCGACCGCCCAGAACGCGACTTTCAGCGACAGCGCGATGGCCTGCCAGATTTCGGGTCCGAACCCGTCCATCCCGTCAGGCCCCGCCCCGGAACCCGTGCCGGGTGAAGATCGCCGCCGCCTCCGCGCCGCCGAGATAATCGAGCAGCGTGCGCGCCTGCGCACCCGCACGCGGGGTGGCAGCGGCGGGATAGGTGATCGGCGGATGGCTGTCGTCGGGAAACACCGCCGCGACCGACACCCGCGGTTCCGCTGCCGCGTCAGTGGCATAGACGACCCCAAGCGGCGCCGCGCCAAGCGCAACGAGCGCCAGCGCCGCGCGCACATTGTCGGTTTCCGCCAGACGATGCGCGACCGGGTCCCAGAGGTTCAGATGCTCCAGCGCGGCCTTGCCATAGATCCCCGCCGGCACCGCCGAAACCAGAGCCATCGCCAGCCGCCCGTCGCCCAGCCGGGCCGGGATCGCGCCGGGATCGGACAGATCGACCGGCGGCGCCCCGGCCGGGCCCACCAGGACCAGCGTATTTCCCACCAGATCACGCTGGGTCGGCAGGTCGATTGCTCCCTGCTCGGCAAGATAGCGCATCCAGCCGCGATTGGCCGAGATGAACAGATCCGCCGGAGCCCCCTGCGCGATCTGGCGTGCCAAAACCGAGCTTCCGGCGAAGGACAGCCGCACATCGGTGCCGGTCTGCGCCGACCAGCGCGCCACCGCGTCGTCCAAGGCGGTCTTCAGGCTGGCGGCGGCGAACACCGTCACCGCATCGGCCACAGCCGGACCGCTCAGCCCCAGCAGACAGACAATCAGCGCCCCACGGCACCGGCGCATAAGCCACAGCATTCAGGCATCCATCGTGACGTCGGTTCCCGGCAGCTTGACCGACCGCACCGGCAACTGCAACCGCGCCGCTGGGCCGTCCTACAGCTTGGCGTTTACCGCGCGCGCGATGACCAATTCCTCGTCGGTCGTCATGACCCGGACCGTCACCGCCCCGTCGGAAATCACCGCCGCGTTGGCCGCATTCGCATCGGGGTCGATGGAAATCCCCATCCAGCCCATGTCCTTACACGCCGCAGCCCGGGTGGCCGGGGAATATTGCCCGATCCCGCCGGTGAAAACCAGCGTGTCGATCCCGCCCAGAACCGCGGTCAGCGCGCCCAGTTCGCGCCGGATATGATGAGCGAAATAGGCGATTGCGCTGTCGGCGGACTCGGTCCCGGCACGTTCAAGGGTGCGCATGTCGTTGGACAGCCCCGACAGCCCCAGCAAACCGCATTCCTTATACAGCAAGCTGGTCAACCCGGCGGAATCCATCCCGTCATGGTCCATCAGGTACAGCAGAACCCCCGGGTCGATCTGCCCGCAGCGCGTGCCCATGGGCAGCCCGTCCAGCGCCGTAAACCCCATGGTGGTATCCACCGATTTGCCGTCCAGCATCGCGCACATCGACGCGCCGTTGCCAAGATGCGCCACCACGGTCCGCCCCCGCGCGGCGACCGGGTCCAGATGCGCCAGCTCGCCCGCGATATAGTCATAGCTCAGCCCGTGAAATCCGTACCGGCGCACGCCTTGGTCATAATACCGGCGCGGCAGAGCGTAGGCATCGTTGAGGAATGTGCGGCCGTGGTGAAAGGCGGTATCGAAACATCCGACCTGAACCACATGCGGAAAGGCCGCCATCGCGGCGCGCACACCGGCCAGATTGTGGGGCTGGTGCAGCGGGGCGTAGGGTTCCAGCGCCGACAGCTCTTCCAGAACCTGCGGGCTCAGAACCTCGGGCGCACCGAAGCGCAGGCCGCCATGCACGATCCGATGCCCGACCCCGGCCAGATCGGCGCCGTCCAGAACCGGGGCCAGCGCCGACAGGATCGCCTGCACGCCGCCGTCATGGTCCGCAGGACCGATTTCGGCAGTTGTTGTGCGGTCTTGCCAGCGCAGGGTCAGCCGCGCATCCGCCGCGCCCAGATTTTCCACCTGCCCCACCGCCATCTGCTGCGGCGCGGTCCCTGCGGCATAGACCGAGAACTTGATCGACGACGATCCGGCATTCAGCGTCAGAATACTGCTCAACGATCGTTCCTTTTCGCATAAAGCGCCGCCACCGCACAGGAGGCCAGCCGCGCCTTGTCGTCATCCGACCGCGAGGTCAGGATAATCGGGCATCTTGCGCCCAGCACAATGCCGCCGGCTTCCGCATGGGCCACAAAGGTCAGTTCCTTTGCGAGCATGTTGGCACTTTCCATGTTGGGCGCAATCAGAATATCGGCATTCCCGGCGACCAGCGACTTGATGCCCTTGGTGCGCGCGGCCTTGATATCCATGGCGTTGTCCATCGCCAGCGGGCCGTCCACGATGCCGCCGGTGATCTGACCCCGCTCCGCCATCTTCGACAGGATCGCGGCGTCGAGCGTCGACGGGATCCGCGGGCTGACCGTTTCGACCGCCGACAGCACCCCGACCTTCGGCACCTCGACCCCAAGTGCGCGCGCCAGATCAATAGCGTTCTGGACGATGTCCTTCTTGGTTTCCAGATCCGGCGCGATGTTGATCGCGGCATCGGACACGAACAGAAGATGGCTCAGCCCCGGCACATCCATGACGAAGATATGGCTCAGCCGGCGACCGATCCGCAGGCCGCCGTCGCGCTTGACCACTTCGCCCAGCAGATCGTCCGTATGCAGATGCCCTTTCATCAGCGCCTGCGCGCGGCCTTCCAGAACCAGCCGCACACCGGTCGCCGCCGCCTGCCGGTGACTGTCCGCGTGGATCAGCTCAAGACCTGAAATATCGACGCCCAGGTCCTCGGCCGCGGCCCGGATCTTTTCGCTGTCACCGATCAAGATCGGATGAATGATGGTATGCTCATACCCCAGCAGCGCACCGCCCAGCGAGTTTGCCTCCTCCGGGGCCACGACAGCGGTCGGGATCGGGTCGAGCGGCTCTGCTTCGGCCAGGATCTTGTCGAAATGGGCGTGGCTTTCCACGACCAGACCCGGAACATCGCCCGGATCGAAGCTGGAGGTGTGGTCAGGAGCCAGAACCAGCGCTTCGCCTTCCAGAACCGGCGTTCCGTCGGCCAGCGTCACGGTGGTGTCGAACAGCGCCTTCCGGTCGCCCAGCTTTTCCTTCAGCCGCACCCGCACCACCAGCGTGTCGCCCGCATGGGCCCGCCCCACGAAGCGCGAGACCTGTTGCAGATAAAGCGTCCCGGGTCCGGGCAGGGTATTGCCCAGCACCGACGAAATCAGCGCCGCAACCCAGGCCGACGGGGCCATCGCTTCGGGCCTGCCGTCCCCGTCGCCGTCATGCTTGGGCAGATGGACCGGGTTCATGTTCCCAGACGAATGGGCGAAGACATACAGGTCGTCGGCAACGCAAAGCCGCCGGGTTTCGGCCTCCATCCCTACTTCAAGCTGATCGTACGGCGTGTTGCGCAGGATTTTCATGAAACGTCCTCTGGTATCTTTCCGACGGGACCCCGGGCCGGCCTCGCGCCGGCCGTCCCCCGGTGCGGCTAGCACACGATGCTATAGCCGCCGTCGATCATGTGAATACCGCCTGTCACATTGGCCGCCTCGCGGCTGGCAAGAAAGGCGGCATAGGCGCCCACGTCTTCGATGGTCGCCAGGTGATGCGTGGGCGCGCGCGCCGCGGCTTCGTTCAGCAGGGCATCGAAATGGGCGATGCCGCTGGCCGCACGGGTGGAGAGCGGCCCCGGAGACAGCGCATGGACCGAAATCCCCTTCGGCCCCAGTTCGGCGGCGACATAGCGGGTCACCGATTCCAGCGCCGCCTTGACCGGACCCATGATATTATAATTCTCCACCACCTTGTCGGCCCCGTAATAGGTCACGGTCATGCAGGTTCCGCCATCGGGCATCAGCGGTTCGCATTTCGCGATCATGCGCAGGAAGGAATGCACGGAAATATCCATGGCCGCGCCAAAGCCTTCGCGCGAACAATCGACGACCCGCCCGTGCAGGTCCTCCATCGGGCAGAAGGCGATGGAATGCACCAGCGTGTCGAGCCGGCCCCATTTTTCCGCGATCAGATCGAACAGCGCATCCAGTTCACCGTCATGGGTGACGTTGAGCGGCGCGATGATCTCTGCCCCCAGAGCCTCTCCCAGCGGGCGCACATGGGATTCCGCCTTGTCGTTCAGATAGGTGATGGCCAGATCGGCCCCCTGATCGCGCAACGCCTTGGCAATGCCATAGGCGATCGACTGATCGTTCGCGATCCCGACAACCAGCACTTTTTTACCATTCAAAGAAAACATGGGCCGCCTCTCTTTCCGCACCGCAGCATTCCACTGTTTGGTGACAGATAAAAGACACATCCCGCCACGAGCCGCATTGCCGTCGCGTTTTGATGACAGAAGAGCCGGAACGCGCGTTTTCGTCGCGCGGGGAATTCATGTATCCAGAACACTGTTTTTTGCAGGTGCAAACCCCCCATGCCTGCCCAAAAGCTGGGCGGCGGTCATGCGCGGAACCGGGCACGATTCGGCGCCCCGGGGAACCTGGCGCCATTCGTTGGGGATCAGAGCGCGAGGCGCCAGTAGCGAAACCGCGCCTGCCCGGTCACTTCCTGCACCAGCCCCAGATCTTGGAAGCGGTTCATGTTGCGCTGCACCGCGGCGCGAGAGGCGCCGGTTTCAGCCTCCAGCATCGGGGCGGAGACCAGGGGCCAGGCCAGCAGCGCGGCCAGAAGCTGTGCCGGAATGCGCCCGGACATAGAGGCCGTTCGCGTCCGCGCCTCGGCCTCCCAGCGGCTCAGCCGATCCGCCTCCATCAGCCCGCGTAGCGCGGCCTGCTCCACCGCGCGCAACCAGGCCGCAAGCCGCGCCCGGGCCGATCCGCCTTCGATCAGCGGACTGTTGCCGCCAAGCGCAACCGGGACAAAACCCAACCCCCCAGGGCGGAGGGCTTCGGCGCCGATCCGCGCCGCTGTCACCGCGCCTTCCAGCAGCGCCGCGTCGCCGGACAAACCCCGGCGGCGCCACCCATGCCATGCCAGCGCTGATCGGGTCAGCGGATGCTGACCGGCGGCATCGGCCAGTTCAGCCTCCCAATCGCGGGCCAGCGCGTCAAATTCCGTGCCCACCGGGCGGGTCGCCAGATCGGCATCGGGCAGCGTGTCCCGCAGGGACCGGCCCAGAAACGCGGCCAGATCGCTCAGATCCGCCGCGCCGCCGCGATCCAGCCGCCGCACCGCCCAAGCAGCGCGCGCCAGGGCCGCGGCGTCTTCCCCGACCGCGGCCAGCCGCAAAACCAGATAGAGCGCCAGCCGATCCACCGTGACCCGGTCGCCCAGATGCCAGCTCAGTTCTGCCACCTCGGCGCAAACCAGCCGCTGGCGCAGACCGGCAGGACCGGTCCGCACGCGTTCGTCCAGCGCCCCCAGAGCAAGCGCCGCCCGGGCAAGATCACCTGCAAGCGCAGCTTCCGCCGTGGCCCAGGTCGGGACCCGAAGGTCCCATCCGGGGCGCGACGGTCCGGCCCATGGCAGATCGGCCGGACTTGCATCGGGATCGGGAGGCGCAGGCAGGAACCACAGATCCTCCTCCGCGTCGGGATCGGGATCGTAGGGGCCAGAGATCGCGTCAGGATCAGAGCGGTGCGCCATGCCCCATCTTAGGACCGGCGCGTCGGCGCGCCAAGCTTCGGTTTCCGCCCGACCAGACGCCGCAGCGCACCAAGGCAAAGCAGCCCGCCCCCCAAAGCCCAATGCGCCGCCGGCACCGGAATGGGCGCAGGCGTCACCACCGGAGGCGTCATATCCTGCACGGTCACCGCCACCAGATTATTCGTGACCACCGCCGGGGTGCCCCCAAACAACGGGTTGAACGTGTTCACCGTAAAGCTCGCCACGCCCGCGGTGATCCCGGTATCGGGCAGGTTGGTCACCACCACATTGCTGAAATTCCGCTGAGCGGAATAGCGGATGGTCGATCCCATGTCGGCCAGCAATTCGTTGTACCCGCTCAGAAGCCACGAATTGGTCGCTTCGGCCACCAGCAGCAGATCGCCATCCCCATGCAGGAAGTCATGCATCGCGGCGAGTTCGGAATTCGTGAAGGTCAGCGAACTGTTGTAAAATGTGGTCACGATCAGCAGATCGACGCCCGCCAGGGCAGCCGTAGTCAGCGGCGTCGTGGTGGACGTGGTCGTCACACCCGGCAGATTCTCCAGATGAAAATCCAGGCTGCCCAGCGATGCCGTGCCGCGCCCGAACAGCACCGACGTGCCGCCGCCAAGGATGTTGTCGAAAACAGGCCAGTTCGCCGACGCTCCGGCGCTGGTGTCCGAGATAACGGTCAAGGTCCCGGCTTCGGCGGTCCCAAATGCGAGAAGTCCCGCAAGGGCAAGGCCCGCCACCGGGGTCAACCGGTTCCGTCTGATCATTTCATTGCACTGAGACACGCTCAAGCTCCCGCTGTTAAATCGCTCTGTCAAAGGGCGTAATCCCAACAGGGTTTCCCGGCGGTTAAGCATGATCGCGAAATGCGCCGCGCCGCGGGCCTTTCGGTCCGTGGCACAAAATTGATGCATGTGATGGCGGGCGATCGGACCAGGACGGTCCGTGTTGCCCCGGCATTTTCGGGCGTCAGCGTAGACCCGCCGGCGGTCTGCACCACCTCGATCCGGCTGATAGCGTCAAACGCCAGCAACTCGGCGTCAGAGCCCCCGCCCGACCAGAGAGCCGCCGGCCCGCTCCGGTCAACCTGAGCGGGCTCTCCGGCGCCATCATGCCGAAGCGGCGCGACGGCTGTGCCCACACACGGATTTCTGGTCTCAACTCAACGGGTCAGACGCCGGTGCCGTCGAGTTCAGCGGCGATAGGTCCCGGCCGCAAGCCCGCGCACCGGAAGATCGACCGCGAACAGGCCCCCCGATTGCGGTTTGGCGTCCAGATGATCGGGCCCAAGACCGACCCGCGCGGTAGTGATGAACATGCGTTGCATCCGCATGCCGCCAATCGCGCAGCAGGTCACGTTGGGCACCGGTACGGCGACCACCTGATCGGGCTGCCCGTCCGGCAGATACCGGCGCACCGCGCTGCCGCCGAAACAGGCGTTCCACAGGGCGCCATCCGCATCGACGCAGGATCCGTCCGGCACTCCGTGTTCGGGGCTGAGGCTGGCGAAAACCCGGCGGTTCTCCGGCTCTCCGCTGACGGTGTCGTAGTCGAAGACGAACAGGTCGCCGCCGCGGCTGTCGGTAAAATACATCCGGTCGCCGCCGGGCGAAAACGCGGTTCCGTTGGCACAGCCGATGCCGTCCAGGATCGTGCGGACACGACCGCGGCTGACCGACCAGACAGGGGTCACGGGGTTCATGTCGGGTTCATGGATCCCGCCGATCACAAACCGCCCCTGACGGTCGAGCGCGCCGTCATTCATCCGTGTGGCCGGATTGCCGGGATCGTAGGGTTCCAGCAGATGGCGCGCGCCGCTGCGCGGATCCAGCCAGCACAGCCCGTCTTCGAACCCCGCCAGCATCTTCCCATCCGGCGTGAAGGCGAAATCGCACAGACCGGCGTCCAGCGCGACCTCGCGCACATGGCTTCCGTCTTCGTGACAGGACCAAAGGGTCTTGCCCTTGATGTCGGTCCAATAGACCCGCCGGGTCGGCCTGTGCCATTGCACGCCTTCGCCCAGTTCGGCCCGGCAGTCCACCAGCATCGTCGCGTTCAGCGTCATCTGCATGTCCATCAACGGCCGATCCGGCGACACAGCCAGGCTGACGGAATCAGAGCAGATGCGCGACACATGAAACGGTGCTTTCTCATAGAACGGTCCCCCGAGTCAGACGATACAGCCTGACCCGTGGGGAACAATCTCTTCACGCACCGCGCGAGTCAAACCCTGTTCAGGATCGCCCGCGTGCCGCAAATCTTGGCAGCAAAGCGGAAAAATCCATGCCCTTGCCGTCTTCATGCATGACAAATGCCTCATAAATTTCCGTGGCACGTTGTCCCATCGGCGTGTCTGCATCGACCGCACCGGCCGCCTGCTGGCTGAGCCTCAGATCCTTCAGCATCAGTTCGGCGGCGAAGCCCGGCCGGTAGTCGTTGTCGGCGGGCGATTGCGGGCCCACCCCCGGCGCCGGGCAATAGGCGTTCATCGACCAGCTGTACCCCGACGAAGTGGACACAACGTCGAACATCTTGCCACGGTCCAGTCCCAGCTTGTCGGCCAGCGCGAAGGCTTCGCAGGTACCAGCCATGGTGATGCCCAGGATCATGTTGTTGCAGATCTTCGCCGCCTGCCCCGCACCCGACGCGCCGCAATGCACCGCTTTCTGCCCCATGATCTCGAACAGCGGCGCGGCGATGGCGAAAGCGTCGTCAGAACCGCCGACCATGAAGGTCAGCGTCCCGGCCGATGCCCCGCCGGTGCCGCCCGATACAGGCGCATCCAGCGCCAGCACCCCGGACGCCGCAGCCATGTCGGCGACCGCCCGGGCGCTTTCCACATCGACGGTCGAACAGTCCAGCAGCACCGATCCGGCGGCCATTTCCGGCAGCACCTCCTGCGCGACGCTGCGCAGGATCGCGCCGTTGGGCAGCATGGTGATGACCACCTCCTGATCCGCGGCGGCCATCGCCGCCGTCTCGGCGCGCGCCACGCCTTCGGGCATCGCCGCCGCCAGATCGAACCCCGTCACCGCGTGCCCGGCCTTCATCAGGTTGGTCGCCATCGGCGCACCCATGTTCCCCAGGCCAATAAATCCGATCTTCATACCGCTTCCTCCTCAAATGTCAGCGCGTCCTTGCCCAAGGGCATCAGCATCCGCGTCATGTCCACCGGGTTCAGACCGTCGATCCCGTCATGGCGCCAGCGCGGCGCGCGATCCTTGTCGATGATCGCCGCACGGATGCCTTCCAGAAAATCCCCGTGTTCCATGGACCGGTGCGTGAACCGGTATTCCAGTTCCAGCGCCCGGCGAATATCCGTCGCTCCCCGCAGACGATGCACCATTTCAACCGTGCAAGCCATCGAAAGCGGCGCATTGCGCGCCAGCGTCTTCAACGTCTTCTGCGCCCAGTCGCCCCCATCGTGATCCAGCGACCGCTTGATATCGCCCAGGGTCTCGCCACCGAAATGGGCGTTGATCGCGTCCAGTTCCGCGATCAGCGTTCCGGGCGGCGGAGAGGCGATGAAGCCGTCGATCACCCCGGCATCGCCGGACGCCACCAGCGCCGCGGTCAGATCCTGCCATCGGGCTTCCGGAACAAACAGATCGGCGAAGCCCGCCAGAATGGCATCCGCCGGCCCCATCCGCGCCGCCGTTGTACCCAGATATTCGCCAAGCCGGCCCGGCGCGTTGGCCAGAATGAACGATCCGCCGACATCGGGGACGAGCCCGACGCCCACCTCGGGCATCGCCACCTGACTGCTTTCGCCCACGATCCGGTGCGAACCATGGCACCCGACCCCGACGCCCCCGCCCATGGTGAAGCCCTTCAGAAAACTGACAACCGGCTTGGGATACTCGGCCATCTTGGCGTTCATGCGATATTCGTCGCGCCAGAACTTGCGCCCGTAGGTGAAATCCCCCGCCCGGCCGGTGTCATACATCTCCTGCAGATCGCCACCGGCACAAAACGCGCGATCGCCCGCCGCGTCGATCAGCAGCAGCGTCACCTTCGGGTCGTCGCGCCACGCATCCAGGGCCTCTTCCACCTGCAGGCACATCTCATAGGTCAGAGCGTTGAGCGCCTTGGGCCGGTTGAAGGTCATCCGCCCCACCGTGCCTTCGACGCGGATCTCCATGTCTGCCATCAGCGTTGTGCCTCCAGAAGCTGCCGCGCCACGATCACTCGCATGATCTCGTTCGTGCCTTCAAGGATCTGATGGACGCGCAGATCGCGCACCAGTTTTTCGATGCCGTAATCGGCCAGATAGCCATAGCCGCCATGCAGTTGCAGGCACTGGTCCGCCACCGCCGACCCGGTTTCCGTCACCAGCCGTTTGGCCATGGCGCAGAACATGCTGGCATCGGGCGCACCCTGATCCAGCTTCCATGCCGCCTGACGCAGGAAAATGCGCGCCGCCTGAAGGTTGGTTTCCATATCCGCCAGCCGGAATTGCAGCGCCTGGAACTGGTCCAGCGTCTGCCCGAAAGCGGACCGTTCGCCCATATATCCCAGCGTCGCGTTCAGCGCCGCCTGCGCGCCGCCCAGGCTGCAGGCGGAAATGTTCAGCCGCCCGCCATCCAGCCCCGCCATGGCATAGCGGAACCCCTTGCCTTCTTCGCCCAGAAGATTGGCGGCAGGGACCCGGCAGGCATCCATCTGCACCTGACGGGTCGGCTGCGACTTCCAGCCCATCTTGTCTTCCAGCCCGCCGAAGCTGAGCCCTTCGGTATCGCTGTCCACCACCACGGTTGAAATGCCCCGGGGGCCCGCCTCACCGGTGCGGCACATGACGATATAGGCGTCCGAATACCCGCCGCCCGAGATGAAGGCCTTGGTGCCGGTCAGCACATAGCCCCCGTCCTCCGGCACCGCGCGGGTCTTCAGCGATGCCGCGTCGGACCCGGATCCCGGTTCGGTCAGACAATAGCTGAGCACCGTTTCCATATTGACCGCTTTGGGCAGATAGCGTGCTTTCAGATCATCGCTGCCGAATTTGTCGATCATGGCGGCGCACATGTTGTGAATCGACAGGAAGGCCGCGACCGATGGACAGGCCATGGACAGCGCTTCGAACACCAATGTGGCGTCCAGCCGCGTCAGACCCGCGCCGCCGCTGTCTTCGGACACGTACAGCCCGCCAAAGCCCAGGGCAGCCAGTTCGGGCCACAGGTCCTTGGGAATCGTGCCCGCCCGCTCCCAGTCCCGCGCATGGGGCGCGATTCGTGTTGCACCGAAATCCCGCGCCATATCGAAGATCGCGGCCTGCTCTTCGCTCAGGGAAAAGTCCATGCTGCCCTCCATCTGGTCTCAGCACGGATATATACAACCGTTCAATTCTTTTCTGTCAAACGCGATCTGCAGCGTCCCGCCCCGGAACTGCAGTTCGCTGGCCGCGCCGCGCCGCGCAGGACCACCGGACCATGAATGTCAAAAAGCGACGGGAAAATGTCGCTTTTCACTTGCGCTTCGAGCGCTACAATAGCCCACAGACTTGTCCAACCGAGGAAATTTCATGACCCGCACCATCAAGACCGCAGCGTTCGCCTTCTGCGCTTCTGCCAGCCTTGCCGGCGCCGCCTGGGCCGATTGCGGCGAAGTGACCCTGACCGAAATGAACTGGGCATCCAGCGCGGTGGTCACCCATGTATCCAAATTCCTGATGGAACAGGGCTATGGCTGCACGGTGAAGACAGTGCCCTCGTCGACCACCCCGGCCCTGATTTCGGTGGCCGAAACCGGCAAGCCTGAAATCGTCACCGAATTGTGGATCAACGGCACCCCCGCCTATGAGGAGCTGTCCGCCGAAGGCAAGATCCTGACCATCGCCGACGTCCTGTCGGATGGCGGCATCGAAGGCTGGTGGGTGCCCAAATATCTGGTGGACGAGCATCCCGAACTGGCGACGATCGAAGGGGTTCTGGCCCATCCCGACTGGGTCGGAAACCGGTTCCACCAATGCCCGGACGGGTGGGGCTGCAAGAATTCCAATGCCGATCACATCCGCAACTGGCATGTGGAAGAGGCCGGGATCGAGATCTTCCAGCACGGGTCCGGCGAAACGCTGGCCACGTCCATCGCGGCGGCGTTCGAGAACAAGGAGCCCTGGCTGGGATATTACTGGGCCCCGACATCCATTCTGGGCAAGTACCCGATGGTGAAGGTCGATTTCGGCGTGCCGTATGAACCCGTGCTGTTCAAATGCTATGCCGATCCCGATTGCGATGCCGATGGCAAGACCACCTTCCCTGTGGGACCGGTGAAAACCGTCGTCACCAAGGATTTCGCCGACACCCATCCCGACCTCGCCGAACTGATGTCGCGTGTGTCGTTCACCAACGCGCAGATGAGCGAGGTTCTGGCCTGGGCCGAACAGAACCAGGCGTCGAATGAGGAAGCCGCGGTGTATTTCCTGACCCAGTATTCCGACGTCTGGTCGACCTGGATCAATGACGATGCCCGCGCGAAGCTCGCCGCGCTGATCAAGTAACCTCTCGCAAGGGCGCCGCAGGCCGGCGCCCTTTGTCACCGGCCGGGCGATCCCGTCCGATCCGGGCGCTTATTCAAGGAACCGCGAACTCATGGCATTTTACGACGGGCTGTTCGATACGCTGGGGCTGCGCGACTGGTGCGACGCCGGTCAGGAAACCGGCCCGATGTCGATGGCCCAGTTGCTCGCGCAGTCCTCGGGCGCGACCGGAGCCGCCGAACCGGCGACGCCACTGCTGCAGACCCCGTTTCCGTCGCTCGACACCCTGCACGAAGCCTGCCCGGCCATCGCCCAGACGCGCGACATGACGACGGGCGTGGAAAATGCGTTTCTGGCAATCAAGAACCCGTTGAAAGTCATTCTGGACCCGATCACCCAGCCGCTGAGCTGGCTTCTGGATGGCTCGCTGGCCTTTTTCCATGCGGTGCCGTGGTTCATCCTCATCCCGGCGCTGCTGATGCTGACCTATTACGCCACCCGCCGGTGGGGGGTCACAGCATTCGTCGCGGTGTCGTTTCTGTTTCTGGCCTTCATCGACCACTATTCCTATGCGGTGGAAACCCTGTCGATCATCTTCGTATGCACGATGATCAGCGTGGCGCTTGGGGTGCCTCTGGGGATCCTCATGGCGCGGTCGGACACCATGCAGAAGATCAGCATTCCGATCCTCGACATGCTGCAAACGCTGCCCACCTTTGTCTATCTGATCCCGCTGATCTTTCTGTTTTCAGTCACGGAATCAAAGCTCTACGGGATTGCAATCATCCTTTATGCGATCGTCCCGGTGATCCGCCTGACCGATCTGGGCATCCGTCTGGTGGACCGCGATGTGATCGAGGCCGCCGACGCCTTCGGCATGACCGACCGGCAAAAGCTGTTCGGCGTGCAGATCCCGCTGGCGCTGCCCAACATCATGGCCGGGATCAACCAGACCATCATGATGAGCCTGGCGATGGTGGTCATCGCATCGCTGGTATCCGCGCCGGGGCTGGGGGTTCTGGTGCTGCGCGGCATCCGCAATCTGGAACTGGGGGTCGGGCTGGTGTCGGGCTTCGGCATCGTGCTGCTGGCGGTGCTTCTTGACCGCACGACCAAGGCCGCGCTTGGCCGCATCAATGCATCCTACAAGACCTGAGGACCCGATCATGCGCACCGACCCCAAAGTCTCGATCAAGGGTCTCTACAAGATCTTCGGACCCGATCCGGAATCGGTCCTGCCCGCCGTCCTGGGTGGGATGAACAAGCCCGACTTGCTGGAACGGCACGGTCATGTGCTGGGCCTGCAAGACATCAATGTCGAGATGCAAACAGGTGAAATCACTGTCATCATGGGGCTGTCCGGGTCGGGAAAATCCACCCTGATCCGGCACCTGAACCGGCTGATCGACCCCACCGCAGGCGAGGTGCTGGTCGATGGCGAAGACGTGCTGGGATATAGCGAAGACCGTCTGCGCCGGTTTCGCCAGGAAACCATGTCGATGGTGTTCCAGAAGTTCGCCCTGCTGCCCCACCGCACGGTGCTGCAAAATGCCGGCATGGCCCGCCGGGTGCGCGGCGAAGACGATGCCGCGGCCAGCCGCGAAGGCCGCAAATGGCTGACCCGGGTCGGGCTGTCCGGGTATGAAGACGCCTATCCGCATCAGCTTTCCGGCGGGATGCAGCAGCGCGTGGGCATCGCCCGGGCGCTGGCATCCGACAGCCCCATCATGCTGATGGACGAAGCCTTTTCCGCGCTGGACCCGCTGATCCGCACTGACATGCAAGACCTGCTTCTGGAACTGCAGACGGAATTGCACAAGACCATCGTGTTCATCACCCACGATCTGGACGAAGCCCTGAAGCTCGCCGACCATCTGGTCATCCTGAAAGACGGCTATGTGGTCCAGCAGGGCGAACCGCAGCAGATCCTGCTGCATCCCAACGACCCGTATATCGAAGACTTCGTCAGCGACATCAATCGCGCCCGGGTGCTGCGTGTCCGGTCGGTGATGCAGCCCGTCGCGTCGGGCAACGGGCACGATTTCGCCGGCATCGTGGAAGCCAATGACACTCTGGAAAAGCTGATCTCCTTATCGGGCGGCGACACGACCAAAGCCTACCGGGTACAGAAAAGCGGCGAAGACGTCGGGGTTCTGGACATGAAGGATCTGGTGCGCGCCCTGGTCCCGGCGGCGCCCGCCCAGACCGGCGCCGTTCGCTGAGGCCGGATCGGGGCGCCGCGATGGGCGCCCCGCTAGGGTGCCGGCACAGCGGTCTTAGTAAAAGACGAAACTGCGCATCGACACGGACGCGATATCGATCGACGTGTTCATGAAGATCAGCTCATCCTTCGCATCGGACGCCCCGGCCACGGTCAAGGCGGGCAGATAGTGATCGACCGACGGGTGCGACAGGGTGAAAAGCGACCCCATTGCCGCGCGGTCCGCCAGGGCCGCGAAATCGCGATCCGTCAGCCGGTCGGCAAACCGGGTGTCGAATTCGGTGGCCCAGTCATAGGGCGCCATCCCCATGCGCATCTTGCGCAGATTATGCACCACATTGCCCGACCCCAGGATCAGCACGCCGCGATGACGCAGCGCCGACAGCGCCTGACCGATCTCAAGCTGCGTGGCCAGATCCGCCGCCATGTCGATGGACAGCTGGAACACCGGCACATCCGCGTCGGGATAAAGCCACTTCAGCACCGACCAGGCGCCGTGATCCAGACCCCAGGTATCGTCGCCATCCGCATGATGGCTGGCCAGCAGTGTCGCCACTTCGCGCGCCAGCGCCGGCGCCCCGGGGGCAGGATAGGTCTGGTCGTAAAGCTCCTGCGGAAAGCCATAGAAATCATGGATGGTCTTTGGCAGCGCCGATACATCGACCAGGGTCGAGCCCCGGGTCATCCAGTGCGCCGACACCACAAGGATCGCCTGCGGACGCGGCAGCGACCGGCCGAGTTCGGCCCAACTGCGCGAATACCCATTTTCGTGCAGCGCGTTCATCGGCGACCCGTGGCCCAGGAATACCAGCGGCATGCGGTCCGAGGCCCGCAGCTTGTCTTTCAGGGATTGCAGGGACTGTGCAACGCTCATCGTCTTGTCCTTCTCGCAAGGCGCGCCCGCCCGTGATCGGGCGCTCGCGGGATGTCTTCGGCCCGGCCACCATGTCCTTTTATACCGGAGCAATGGTGGGGCCGTCTTGACCCGCATATGCGCCGCACCCATAAAGAATGAAATGGCGAAACTATGGAATGACTTTCCACATTTCATTCGCAATGATGTCTGCATGAACCTTCTCGACGGACTTCGCGCCTTCGTCGCGACCGCGCAAACCGGATCCTTCACCGCCGCGGCGGAACGGCTGGGCCTGTCGAACCGGCTGACGTCGAAATACGTCGCCGCGCTGGAGGCGGACCTGGGCACAAGGCTGCTTCAGCGCACGACCCGCAAGGTCGGCCTGACCCCGGCGGGCGAAGATCTTCTGGCCCGCGCCCCTGCGCTGCTGGACGAGCTCGATGATATGCTGGCCGCGGTCACCGATGCCTCGCGCGGATTTTCCGGCACCTTGCGCATTTCCGCGCCCGTCACGTTTGGCGAGGTCTATGTGCAGGATCTGCTCAGCCGATTTTCGGCACTGCACCCGGATCTGGTGATCGACCTGCGGCTGGACGACCGGTATGCCGATCTGGCCGGGGATGGCATCGATCTGGCCTTCCGCATCGGCACCCCTGACGTGGCATCCATGAAAATGCGCAAGCTCGGCACGATCCGCAGCGCGGTTGTCGCCGCGCCGTCGTATCTGGCCGCCCGGGGGACACCTAGGACCCCGCTGGACCTGACCGCGCATGACTGCATCGTCGATACCAATCGGCGTAATCCCTTTCGCTGGATCCTTGACGGTCCCGATGGCGCGGTCACCGTACCGGTGCGGGGGCGCATGATGGTCAACAACGCCCAGGTTGCGCGCGATCTGGCCATGATGGGGCGCGGCATCGCCTTCTGCCCCGCCTTCGTGCTGCGGGACGCATTGCAGACCGGTCGGCTGGTGACAGTGCTGGACGCCTTTGCCGCTCCGGCAATCCCCCTGAACGCCGCCTATCTGGAAGGCCGCACGCTGCCACGCAAGGTTCGGGCGCTGATCGAGTTCGCGCATGACGACATGCGGCGCGGCGGGTTCGCCTGACCTTCGCCGGGGTCGCATCCATGCGGGCTTGACTTATCCACAGCTCGTTCATATTCTTGTGCATATATAGACATTATGTCTTGATATGGACATTAAGATTCCCATGCGCGTCGCCCATCTGCCCACCGACATTCATGATCCCGCCGGGTTTCACCTGGACCGGATCAACCCCGCCGATCGCGCGCGGGTCAGCGGGCCGGGTCTGCGCGCCTTTCGCGCTATTGCCGACCGCTGGGGACTGGATGAGACGCAGCGCCGGACCCTGCTGGGGGAACCGCCGCGATCGACCTATCACCAGTGGATGAAAAAAGCCGCCGAACGGGCGCCGGTCAGCCTGCCTCTGGACACGTTGCTGCGCATCTCGGCGGTCCTGGGCGTGCACAAGGCGCTGACCATCCTGTTTCTGCGCGACGCAGAGGCGCTGGTCTGGCTGAAAGGCAACCATCGCGGCCTGCCCTTTGCCGGACAGCCCCCGCTTGATGTGATGCTGAACGGCGCGCAGGACGGCATCCTGACCGTGCGCCGCTATCTGGACGCCTGGCGCGGCGGGCTGCGCGGCGCCCCCGATCCCGGATCCGGCGCGGATCCGGTGCAGGCCGACGATATCGTCTGGATATGACCGCGTTCCAGCCGGACGCGGCCACCGCCGCCACGGCCCCTGTCCGGACCCACCGCCTGATCCCGTCGCGCTTCCCCCCGGTGCAGACTTTCGACATGGCCGACACCGCCGAAGATCTTGCCGCGGTGATGGAGCTGGAAGGTTGGACCAATGACCGGCTGTCGGAAACCCGTCTGCGCCGGCTGCCGGAAGAGGAATGGGTCTTCGGCCGCCCGAACGCCAGCATCGTCATGGCGTCCTTCCTGCACGGATCGCCCAACGGGCTGCGCTTCACCAGCCCCGATCTGGGCGCCTGGTATGCCTCGTCAAAGCTGGAAACGGCGATGGTCGAAGTGCTCAATGGCCTGCGCCGCGAAATCGGGCTGAGCGCGCTGGACGAAAAGGTCGAAGAATACCGGGCTTATACGGCGCGGCTCGACGGGTCTTTCGTCGATATCCGCGGCACCCGGCCGGATCTGCATGACCCCGACATCGCCAGCTATCCCCAGTGCCAGCGGTTTGGCGAGGAGGTCCGCGCCAGCGCCTGGACCGGGATCGCCTATGACAGCGTCCGCCATCCGGGTGGTGAGAACTGGGTCAGCTATCGACCGACCGCAGTCACCCGGGTGACCCAGGCGCAACATTACCGCGCCACCCTGCGCGCCACGGGCAAGGTAATCGTGGAACAGATCGCCGCGCCATAGCAGCCCGCAGGGCCGGAGGTTTCAAGCCGGATCGCCACGGGATGGGCGCGCAGACGGTCGGGGCGACCGCTCCCCGCTCGCCACTGAAACGCACCGGGCCTTGCCATGGGCGCAGTTGACCGGAAGGCGGGCACGCATAGCGGCCAGCACCCCCATGCATGACGATATACAAAATGACTTGATATTGTGCAGCGGGTGTCTGGATGGTGGGATTTATGTCCAAACAACCGGAATCACCCCCGTGCCCAGGCACCTGGCGGGACGAGAGCCTTCTGAAGGTCATCACCGACAACCTGCCGATCGGCATCGCCTATGTTGGCCCCAACCGCACCTACCGGTTCGCCAATCAGCGTTTTGCCGCAGCCTATGGGCTGACGCTCGACAGCATCATCGGCATGCGCGCCCACGAATTCATCTCTCACGACGCGATGGAGGTCGGGGACCCGTTCTTCGAGGCCGCCTATAAAGGCACGGCCGTCGATTTCATCCACGCCGCCCGCCATGTGGACGGGCGCGAGATGATCGTGCGCACCTTTCTGCGCCCGGATTTTTCCGCCGAGGGCGAGGTCTTGGGGTTCTTCGTCTGCTCGTTCAACGTGACACGCGAAAAAGAGGCGGAATCGAATCTGCTGCAGGCCCAGAAAATGGACGCAGTGGGCCAGCTGGCCAGCGGGATCGCCCATGACTTCAACAATCTGCTGGCGGTGGTCATCGGCAATCTGGAATCCCTGCGCGACAAGATCACGGCCCCGCTGATCCGCGAGGAATATCTGGACCCGTCGATCCATGCGGTGGAACAGGGCGTTCAGTTGACCAAGCAGCTTCTGGTCATCGCGCGGCGGCAGCCGCTCTTTCCCGAGCCGCTCAACATCAAGTCCTGTCTTGACGATTTCATGCGGCTGCTGCGGCGCACCGTGCGCAACGACATCACGTTCATCGTCACCTGCCCCGACGACCTTCCGATGGTCTTTCTGGACCGGGTGCAGTTCGAAGTGGCGATGCTGAACTTGTGCCTGAACGCCCGCGACGCGATGCCCGACGGCGGCACGATCCGCATCGAAGTGGCTTACCCGTCGCCCCGGCTCGGGTCGGGATATCTGCGGCTGACCGTCGCGGATACCGGGATCGGGATGTCCGCAAAGCTGAAAGCGCAGATCTTCGAGCCGTTCTTCACCACCAAGGGCAGCAACCAGGGAACCGGACTGGGGCTGAGCATGGTCTGGGGGTTTGTGCAGCAATCGTCGGCCCGGATCGACGTGGAAAGCGAAGTGGGCGTCGGCACCAGCTTCATGCTCGACCTTCCCGTCACCACACGTGCGCAGGACGACCCCGCCATCGAAGACCCCGAACGGACGGAAGCCGCTGCAAAGCAGGGTCTGATCATGGTCGTGGATGACAATCACGCCCTGCGCCGGTCGATCCGGCGCGATCTGGCCATCGCGGGATATGCGGTCATCGAAGCCGAAAGCGCCGAAGAGGCGCTGCCGCTGATCGAAGCGGTGGAGGGGCTGCAAGCGCTGGTCAGCGACGTGGTCATGTCCGGCATGACAGGCGATCAACTGGCCCGCGCGGCGGTCAGGATCCGGCCCGATCTGAAGGTTATCCTGATGACCTCGGGCGATATGCCCGAGAACGGTCTTGAAAAGGAAAACCGATTTCCGATATTGCAAAAGCCCTTCCCGAACGAAAATCTGTTGCGTGAACTTGAAAAGCCCGCCGATGAAGTACCGGCGCTGGACGGGAATTAGCGGGGGACTCGATGTCGATGACGAGCAAGAAGAAACTGGTTTTCATTCTCGAAGACGATCACAATTTATGTGCCATTCTGGTGCGTACCTTCGAAGAACACGGCTTCGCCACGGAATCGTTCGGGCTGATCCGGAACTTCGAACGGCGGCTGTCGCAGGTGCGCCCGGCGATCTGTCTGGTCGACATGCGCCTTCCGGATGGCGAGGGGCTGGACGTGGCGGTCCGACGGCTTCGGGGCGAAAACGTGCCCGTGATCATCATTTCAGGTGTCTGGACAGAGGTCACCGACCGCGTGCTGGGCCTTGAAATGGGCGCCGACGATTACCTGATCAAGCCTTTCAGCCCGCGCGAAGCGGTTGCCCGCGCCCGCGCGGTGTTGCGCCGCGCCGAAGGAAGCTCCGGTCAAAGCTCGGAAATCGCTACATTCCTGGGCTGGACGGTCGATTTCGGCAGCCACAAGCTGCAGGAACCGGACGGCACCGAAGTGGAGTTGAGCACCAGCGAGGTCCGGTTGCTGCACACGCTCATGTCGATGCCGCAGCGCGTGCTGACGCGCGAGGCATTGATGGATGGCGACGGCACCTCGGCCAAGGCCGCGTTCGACCGCAGCATCGATGTCCGCATCTCGCGCCTGCGGCAGAAGCTGGGCGAAGACCCGCGAAACCCGCGCATCATCAAGACCATCTATGGCACCGGGTACATGTTCGCCGCCAAGGTGGAATGGCTTGAAGGTCATTTAAGCTAAGCGGTGCCACCGAGAATAAGATCGGTGCGCCGCGGCATTTCGATGCGCAATGATTAATTGAACAAATTAAATCTCGCCGTGAATGAAGGCATCGCGCCCGCCCTTGTCACATCCTGAAATAGTTCGCTCGAATTTCTGCAACATCGGCGCGGTATCAGCCCCTCCGATGACACTGATCCGTCACGAAAAGACCAAATGGTCCCGACCTTGTATCTCGCCACGGCGGACGCTCCGTACCGTCCTCCCGGCTCTGCGTTCCGCCAGGATCACACGCGCCTGATCGGTCAGAGGCTGTCCGACCTCTTGCCATCACACTGGGCCGATCCAGACGTGCGAGATGCCCCCGCCAGGTTGCTTCGGCACCTGGCGGGCCTTTTCTCAGGCTTTCCAATCCAGACCGCCCCCCAGCACCGGCACGCGCCGTGCGCAAGCCTGCGACAGGCTGTGACAGGCCCGTTACAATTCGATACATCCCGCACAAAACTCAGCAACATCGTCATGTGATGTATGCCGCGCATCACGACGGGGAGGTCTGAAAAGACCCCGGGGAGGACATACAATGCAAAGAAACTCTATCTACGAAAGTGGATTGGAGGCGAACGCGGCTAACCATGCGGCGTTGACGCCTATTTCGTTCGTGGAACGGACCGCCGGGATCTACCCCGAATATCCTGCGGTAATCTATGGCGACATTCGCCGGACCTGGGGTGAAACCTATATCCGCATGCGGCAGCTGGCCAGCGCGCTCGCCAAGCGCGGCATCGGCAAGGACGACACCGTCTCCATCATTGCCGCGAATATCCCCGAGATGTTCGAAGCCCATTTCGCCGTGCCGATGACCGGTGCGGTTCTGAACACGATCAACACGCGGCTGGATGCAGAAGCGATTGCCTTCATTCTGCAGCATGCCGAAACCAAGGTCCTTCTGGTGGACCCGGAGTTCAGCGAAACGGTGCAGCGCGCGGTGCTGATCGCCGGCCGCCGCGATCTTCTGGTCATCGACATCGAAGACCCGGCCTATGATGGCGGGATCCGGGCGGGCAGCGCCACCTATAACGAACTGCTGGACGAAGGCGACGCGGAGTTCCAGCCGATCCACCCGGACAGCGAATGGGACGCGATCAGCCTGAACTATACCTCGGGCACCACCGGCGATCCCAAGGGTGTGGTCTATCACCATCGCGGCGCCGCGCTGAACGCGCTGTCCAACATCGTCACCTGGGGCATGGACCATCATTCGCGGTATCTGTGGACGCTGCCGATGTTCCA
>JAGQRU010000073.1:0-216 GCA_020425105.1 Paracoccaceae bacterium | reverse complement strand
CGTGCGGGCCGAGCCGATCTATCAGCTGATCCGCGACGAGAAGGTGACCCATTTCTGCGGTGCGCCCATCGTCCTGAACATGCTGGCCAGCGCGCCGGACCACCTGAAGGACTTTTCGCATCAGATCAAGGTCATGACCGCCGGCGCATCCCCGCCCGCCGCCGTGATCCGCAACATGGAAGCCATGGGCATCGAAGTGACCCATGTCTACGGCCT
>JAGQRU010000351.1 GCA_020425105.1 Paracoccaceae bacterium | reverse complement strand
TCGTATAGGCGATCAGGTGCGGCGCATGACTGGTCACGGCCAGCACCAGATCGTGGTGATCGGCCTCCATTTCATCGACATTGGCGCCCATGCCTTCCCAAAGCGCGCGCAGCCGCGCCACGGCTGCCAGGTCGCTGTCGGGCACCGGCACCAGCAGGCACCAGCGGTTGTCGAAAAGCTCGGCAAACCCGGATCGCGGGCCGGAATGTTCCGTCCCCGCCAAGGGATGGGCCGGGATGAAATGCACGCCTTCCGGGATATGCGGCGCCACCGCGTCGATCACGGCCCGCTTGACCGACCCGACATCGGACACCGTCGCGCCCGGAGCCAGATACGGGGCGACTTCTTCCGCGACCGCGCCCATCGCGCCCACCGGCACGCACAGCACCACCAGATCCGCATCTTTCACCGCTTCAGCGGCCGTTTCGACCACCCGGTCGCACAGCCCGTCCTGGCGCGCAATATCGCGGGTTTCGGCGGAACGCGCCGTGCCGACGATTTCCCCGGCCAGCCCCTGCCGGCGCATCGCATGGGCCATGGACGACGCAATCAGGCCCAGCCCGATCAGCGCGACCCGGTCATAAATCACGCTCATGCCGGCACGGCCTGAAGAAACGCGGCGATCCCGTCCACGACCGCGCGGCAGGACGCTTCGTCACCGACCGTGATGCGCAGGCATTCTGGCAACCCGTACCCCGCCACGCGCCGCACGATCAGCCCGCGCGCCTGAAGATGCAGATCGCAGGCTTCGGCCTGGGCCTGACTGGCGAAGCGCGGCAGCACGAAATTGCCGTGCGGCGTGTCCACCGCCAGCCCCAGCCCCCGCAGGGCGTCAGTCAGATAGGCCCGCAAGCGGGTGTTTTCGTCCCGGCAGAAGCGGGCATAGTCCACGTCGCGCACCGCGGCTTCCGCCGCCTGCAGCTGCATCAGAGACAGATTGAACGGCCCCCGCACCCGTTGCAGCACGTCGATGATCGCGCGGGGTCCATAACCCCAGCCGATGCGCAGCCCGCCAAGCCCGTAAAGCTTTGAAAAGGTCCGCGTCATGACCACATTTTCGCGCGCATCGACCAGAGCCGCGCCGCCATCGAAATCGCCAACGAATTCGGCATAGGCCCCGTCGAGCACCAGAAGCGCCTGCGGCGGCAGCCCCTCGGCCAGCCGCGTCACCTCCGCAGCATCGATCATGGTGCCGGTCGGATTGTTGGGATTGGCGATGAAGACCAGCCGCGTCCGGTCGGTGCAGGCCGCCAGCAGCGCATCCACATCGGTGGTGCGATCTGTTTCAGGCGCAACCACCGGGGTCGCCCCGGCGGCCAGCGCCGAAATCCGGTACATGGAAAACCCGTGTTCGGTGTAAAGCACCTCGTCCCCCGGACCGGCATAGGCCTGACACAGGAAGGTGATGATCTCATCGGATCCGACACCGCAGATGATCCGGTCGGCATCCAGCCCGTTCACGTCGGCGATCGCACGGCACAGCGGGCTGTGGTCGATGGGAGGATAGCGATGCAGACCGCCCAAAGTTGCCTGCGCCGCCGCGATGGCGCGGGGCGACGGGCCGAACGGGTTTTCGTTCGACGACAGCTTGGTGACCTTGGTGACGCCTGCCACGCTCGACGCGCCGCCCTGATACAGCGCGATGTCGAGAATGCCGGGCTGGGGAATGATCTGGTCCGTCATGGCTTTCTCCGTTTGGGGTGTTCTAGCGGCGCCCATCCGGCAAGACCAGCGCGCAAAGCGCGCGCGGCAATGGGCGATTCAACAGAAAAGGCCGCCCCGGTTTCCCGGCGCGGCCCCTGATCCGATACGATCTGAACTTAGTTCTGAGCGTAGTATTCGATCACCAGGTGCGGTTCCATCTGAACCGGGTACGGCACGTCGCCCAGACCGGGGGTGCGCACGA
>JAGQRU010000072.1 GCA_020425105.1 Paracoccaceae bacterium | reverse complement strand
TCACCGGGCAGGCGGTGCCGGCGACGGGGGTCTCTATCGGTGTGGACCGTCTGCTGGCGGCGCTGACGGCCAAGGGCCGTGTGTCGGGGGCGGTTCTGGGGCCGGTGGTGGTGACCGTGATGGATCGCGACCGGATGGCAGACTATCAATCCATGGTGGCCGATCTGCGCAATGCCGGCATCCGGGCCGAGGTCTATCTGGGCAATCCGAAAAATTTCGGCAACCAGATGAAATATGCCGACCGCCGCGGCGCGCCGCTGGCGGTGATCCAGGGCGGGGACGAAGCGGCGCGCGGCGTCGTGCAGATCAAGGACCTGAAGCTCGGTGCCGAAATCGCCGCGCAGGCCAGTCTTGAGGAATGGAAGGCCCATGCCGCGCAGCGCGAGGTGCCCCGAGCCGATCTGGTGACCGAAATTCGCAACATGCTGGACCGGACATGATCCCTGCCATCGACAAGTCGCAATCCCTGGCCGAAGCGCTGCGCCTGCGCCGGTTCTTTCTGGATGCCGGGGCGGAGCTGGTGGACGCGCATATCCTGCAGCCCGCCGGAACGCTTCTGGATCTTTACGGCGAAGACATCCGCGCCCGGGCCTATGTGACGCAGGACCCCGAGCGCGGCGAGATGATGCTGCGCCCGGATTTTACCGTGCCGGTGGTCCAGCAGCATATGGATGCCGGGGCGGCGCCCGCGCGTTATACCTATCTGGGCGAGGTCTTCCGCAAGCAGGAAGAGCACCCAGAACGGCCCAGCGAATATCTGCAGGTCGGGTTCGAGCTGTTCGACGATGCCAACCCCGCCCGCGCGGATGCCGAAGTCTTCGCTCTTTTCGCCGAAGCCCTGGCCGATCTGGGGCTGCGTCCCGCGACCGGTGATTTCGGCATCCTGATCGCGGCGATTGACGGGCTGAGCCTGTCTGCGCCGCGCCGCGCGGCGTTGATGCGGCATCTGTGGCGCCCCCGGCGGTTCCGCAAGCTGGTGGAACGCTTTGCCGGGAAACGGACGGCTCCGCCGCGCCGCGCCGCGGTGGTCGAAGCCTATGGCGCGGGCGGCGACCCGCTGGCCGATGCCGGCCCCTTCATCGGGCTGCGCAGCCGGGATGAGGTTCTGGGCCGGCTCGACCGGCTTGTGGCCGACGCCGCCGAACCGCCGCTGCCGGCGGCGGAACTGGAACTGCTGGACCATATTCTGGACCTGAAAGACATGTGCCCTGCCGCATTGGAACAGTTGCGCGACATCACCGTGGATCTTCCGGCGCTGCAATCGGCCGTGCAGCGGTTCGAACAGCGGCTCGACGCCATGTCCGCGCGGGGCATTGCCGTCGATGCGCTGCCGTTCGAGGCCAGCTTCGGGCGGACGACGCTGGAATATTACGACGGCTTTGTTTTCGGCTTTGCCGCCCCCGACATGCCGGGCCTGCCGCATCTGGCCACGGGCGGGCGCTATGATGCGCTGACCCGGGTGCTTGGGCGCGGGCGGGAAATGCCTGCCGTGGGCGGAATGGTGCGGCCCGAAACTGTACTGGCACTCAGAGAGCTGCGGAGGAACGCATGACCGTCAAGCTGGGCGTGCCGTCCAAGGGGCGGCTGATGGAAAAGACCTTCGACTGGTTCGGTGCGCGCGGGATCGAACTGCGCCGCACCGGGTCGGAACGGGAATATAGCGGCGCGGTGCGCGGGGTGGACGGGGTGCAGCTGGTGCTGCTGTCGGCGTCAGAGATCCCGCGCGAACTGGCCGCCGGGCGCATCCACCTTGGGGTGACCGGGTCGGATCTGGTGCGGGAAAAGCTGCCCAACTGGGACATGCATGTGACCGAACTGGAACCGATGGGGTTCGGCCATGCGGATCTGATCCTGGCGGTGCCGCGCTGCTGGGTGGATGTGGACACGGTGTCGGATCTTGACAGCGCCGCTGCCGCGTTCCGGGCGGAACACGGGTTCCGCCTGCGCATCGCCACGAAATATCATCGGCTGGTGCGGGAATTCCTGAAGCACGAAGGCGTGGCCGACTATCAGCTTGTGGACAGCCAGGGCGCCACGGAAGGCACGGTGAAAAACCTGACCGCCGAAGCGATCGCCGACATCACGTCGACGGGGGAAACGCTTCGGGCCAATCACCTGAAAATCCTCAGCGACGGGGTGATCCACAAAAGCCAGGCAACGCTGTTTCAGGCGTCGAACGTCACGTGGACCGGGGCCGAGAAGAAGATCCTGAACCAGTTGACCGACATGGTCGCGGCGCCGGTCTCCTGACCTCTCAGAGCACGCCGATATCGGCCAGCGCGGCCTGCAGGTCGGGGGGCAGATCCGCGCCGCCCTGCCGCGCCGCGCCGTCCTTCAGGTCTGAGGGGCTGTCTTCCGGCGCCAGATAGCGCCAGCCCTGAAAGGGGCGGCGCGGGGCCGGGCGGGTGCGGATCACGGCAGGATCCATGACGATGCCGCAGCGGCGGACGCCATCGTCGCCGATGACCTCATCCAGCCGCAGGATCTGTTGGCGTGCCAGAATCACGCCCTTGAAAACCCAATAGAGCGATCCGCCGGACAGCAGCGCGGCTTCTCGCTTCGGCCACATGCGGGTGACATGGCGGGGCAGGCCGTCCGGCATCTGGGCAGCGCGGCTGGCCTGCCAGGCTTCAAGATCTTCCACCTTCTCTGCCCCGACGCAGAGCTTCACCAGATTTATGTGACCAGTCACGCGACAACCCCTTTATATGGTGAAAATAGTTGAAAGCCCGCGCGCGGCAAGGTAGATCTTGGGTCCCTTCCCAACATAGTTGAGTGACCTCATGAGCCGCTTTTCCGCCCCCATCGCCGAATCCATCTGGGACATGAAATACCGGCTGAAAGCCGCGGATGGCACCCCGGTGGACGATACGGTGGAAGAGACGTGGCGCCGGATCGCCCGGGCGCTGGCGGCGGAAGAGGCGCAACCGGCGGATTGGGAAGACAAATTCTATGGCGCGCTGGAGGACTTCAAGTTCCTGCCAGCGGGGCGCATCACCGCCGGGGCGGGCACCGACCGTACGGTGACCCTGTTCAACTGCTTTGTCATGGGGACGATTCCCGACAGCATGGGCGGCATTTTCGAAATGCTGCGCGAAGCGGCGCTGACCATGCAGCAGGGCGGGGGAATCGGGTACGACTTTTCCACCATCCGGCCCAAGGGCGCGCCGGTGCAGGGGGTGGCGGCGGACGCGTCCGGGCCGCTCAGCTTCATGGACGTGTGGGATGCCATGTGCCGGACGATCATGTCGGCCGGATCGCGCCGCGGCGCGATGATGGCCACCATGCGCTGCGACCACCCGGATGTGGAAGATTTCATCACCGCCAAATCCGACAGCGCCCGGTTGCGCATGTTCAACCTGTCCGTGCTGGTGACCGACGACTTCATGGAAGCGGTCAAATCCGATGCGGCCTGGGATCTGGTCTTCAACGGCACCGTCTATCGCACGGTGCAGGCGCGCGCGCTGTGGGACCGGGTGATGCGGTCCACCTATGACTATGCCGAACCCGGGGTGATCTTCATCGACCGGATCAATCAGGCCAACAACCTGAGCTATTGCGAAACCATCGCCGCCACCAATCCCTGCGGGGAGCAGCCGCTGCCGCCTTATGGCGCCTGCCTGCTGGGGTCGATCAACCTTGCCCGGCTGGTGCGTGCGCCGTTCGAAACCGGCGCGGAACTGGACGAGGCCGCGCTGGACGATCTGGTGCGCACGGCGGTGCGGATGATGGACAATGTCGTCGATGCTTCGCGCTTCCCGCTGGAGGCACAGGCGGACGAGGCGCGCAACAAGCGCCGGATCGGGCTGGGCGTTACGGGGCTCGCCGATGCGCTGCTGATGGTGGGCGAGCGGTACGGGTCCGAAGACGCGGCGCGTCGGGCCGAAGGCTGGTTGCAGCGTGTGGCCCGCGCCGCTTATCTGGCGTCGGTCGATCTGGCGGCCGAAAAGGGCGCCTTCCCCCTGTTCGACGCGGACAAATACCTGGCCAGCGGGACGATGCAGGCCATGGACGACGATGTGCGCGCGGCCATCGCCAAGCACGGGATCCGCAACGCGCTGCTGACCTCGATCGCCCCCACCGGCACGATCAGTCTTTATGCCGGCA
>JAGQRU010000071.1 GCA_020425105.1 Paracoccaceae bacterium | reverse complement strand
GTCCGCTGCAGCAGATCATTTTCTGTTGCCGTTGAAGGAAAGATAGCATTTTGCTGCGACTGCACAATACTCTTTGACGCATTGCAGCCATGCGTCGTCCGCATGGGTTGCGCCGATGCGCCGGGGGGTGCAGGTCTGCATCTGCGCCGCTTCTGATCGGCGCCTTGCGAATGAAGGGTGCCCATGCCGATTTCCAAAACTGATATTCTTGACGTCCTGTCCGGGATCGCCGTGCCCGAAGGCGGCACGCTGATATCGCGTGACATGGTGCGTGCAATTTCCATCGACGGCGATGCGGTGCGGTTCGTGATCGAGGCGCCCAGCCCGGAGGCGGCGCGGGCGCTGGCGTCCGTGCGAGATGCGGCCGAAGCGGCTGTCGCGGGGCTTCCCGGGGTGCGCAGCGCCTCGGTCGCTCTGACGGCGCATGGTCCCTCGGCGCCGGCGGCGAAGGCTCCGAATCTGAAGGTCGGGCGGCATCCGACGCCCCAGGCGGGGCCGCAGGCCGTCAGTGGCGTGGATCGGATCATTGCGATCGGCTCTGGCAAGGGCGGTGTGGGGAAATCCACCGTCGCGTCGAATCTGGCGGTCGCCTTGGCGCGCGAAGGCCGCCGGGTGGGGCTGCTGGATGCGGATATTTATGGGCCGTCGCAGCCGCGCATGATGGGGGTGTCCAAGCGCCCAGCCTCCCCGGACGGCAAGACCATCCTGCCGCTGCAAGCCCATGGTGTTACGGTGATGTCCATCGGGTTGATGGTGGATCCGGACACGGCCGTTGTCTGGCGCGGGCCCATGCTGATGGGGGCGCTGCAGCAGATGCTGGGTCAGGTTGCCTGGGGCGAGCTCGATATCTTGCTGATCGACATGCCGCCGGGTACCGGCGATGTGCAATTGACCCTGTGCCAGAAAACCCAGCTGACCGGCGCAATTGTCGTGTCGACCCCACAGGATGTGGCGCTGCTGGATGCCCGCCGGGCGCTGGATATGTTCAAGCGGCTCGAAACGCCGGTCCTGGGGCTGATCGAGAATATGAGTCACTTTGTCTGCCCCAATTGCGGCCATACCTCGCATATCTTCGGGCATGGGGGGGTGCGGGCTGAAGCCGAAAAGCTGGACCTGCCGTTTCTAGGGGCCTTGCCGCTGGAACTGGATGTGCGCCTTGCGGGGGATGGCGGGGTGCCGGTCGCGGCAGCGGATGGTCCTCTTGCGGCACCGTATCAGGCGTTGGCGAAGCGACTCGTCGAAGGCGGCATGGCCTGATTCACGCCGAATCCGGGGCGGGATTTCCCGCCTCGCTTTGTGGGAATTTCCCCCACCCGACCCGCCGCGCGTTCCTACGCGCGGCTTTTTGGTGCGCGGATATCTACATCTTGTGGCCTTCTGGCGCAAGGGCGGCATGTTTAGATGGTGCCATCTTTTCCCCTATTTTACCACAAAGTGCTTGATTTTGGGGCGGTCCGTCTGGCATAAAATACCTACGATGAGAACGATGACCCCCCACAGGGGCACACAAAAAATAAGGCAGTTTCATACAGGCAGTCGCTTTCATCCGAAAACCAAGGTCGCCACGCGCAAGATACGTTCCCCAAAGACGACGGCGCGAAGGCAGACACCCCGCAAGGGGACATTGAAACGGCGGATTGGGCGGTGGCAGCGGCTTAATCCGCCGTTTCCATTTCCGGATCCGCCAAGGGTAGCATTGAGGCCAGGGCAGTGGCGCGACGGTTCAGAGGTGAACACACGCAGAAGGTGGACGGAAAGGGCCGCGTGTCCATTCCTGCCAGCTTCAAACGTGTGATCCAGGACCAGGACCCCGATTATGTCGATGGCGGCGCGGCCAATCTGGTCATCGTTTTCGGCAACGACCGGCGCAAATTCCTTGAATGCTACACCATCTCCGCGATGGAAAAGGTGGACGAGGCCATCGAACGGATGCCGCGCGGGTCGCGCGAACGCCGGGCGATGGAAGACTTCTTTTCCGCCAAGGCCGAAGATGCCAGCGTCGATGGCACCGGGCGGCTGGTGCTGCCCAAAAAGCTGCGCGACAAGGTCGGTCTGGATGACGAGGCGCTGTTCAAGGCCGCCGGCGACACGTTCCAGATCTGGAACAGCACCACTTATGAGACCGTGCAGGGGGCCGATATCGACGCGGTCTTCGACGCGCTTCCCGAAGGCGAGGATCCGCTGGTTCTGCTCGAGCCCTATATGGGGCGCTAGGGCATGGTGGTGGATCCTGATGCCCGCCCCCATATCCCGGTGCTGCTGGCTCCGCTGTTGCGGGCGGTGGCGCCTGTCTCGGGGCACTGGATCGACGGAACCTTCGGCGCGGGCGGCTATGCGCGCGGTTTGTTCGGCGCGGGTGCGGACCGGATCACCGGCGTGGACCGCGACCCGCTGGCGATCAGTATGGCGGCGCCGTTTCTGGACGAAATGGGCGGGCGGCTCGATCTGGTGCAGGGCACATTTTCGGATCTCGATACTTATGTCGACGCCCCGGTCGATGGGGTGGTGCTGGATCTGGGCGTATCGTCGATGCAGCTTGATCTGGCGGAACGCGGGTTTTCCTTTTTGCGCGACGGGCCGCTGGACATGCGGATGAGCCAGGAAGGCCCGTCCGCAGCCGATCTGGTCAACGGCGCGCCCGAGGGGCTGCTGGCCGATATCCTGTATCACTACGGGGAAGAACGCGCGTCGCGCCGCATCGCGCGGACCATCGTCGCGCGACGGGCTGAGGCGCCGTTTGAAACCACGGGGCAGCTTGCGCGCGTCGTGGAAAGCTGCCTGCCGCGGCCGAAACCGGGGCAAAGCCATCCTGCCACCCGCAGCTTTCAGGCCATCCGCATCGCCGTGAACGATGAATTCGGGCAGCTGGCTGCCGGGTTGGAGGCCGCTGAACGGGCGCTGAAGCCGGGTGGCGCGCTGGCCGTGGTCAGCTTCCATTCCAGCGAAGACCGGGTGGTGAAGCGGTTTTTTCAGTTGCGCTCGGGCCGCGGCGGGCGGGCGAACCGCTATGCCCCGGAAACGGAAGACGCCCCGGCGCAGTTTCATCTGAAGAAGGCAGGCTCGATCGGGCCGGATGCCGATGAACTGGCCAACAACCCGCGCGCCCGTTCGGCGAAGTTGCGGGTGGGGTGGCGCACCGATGCCCCGGCGGGTGCCGCAGATCGCGATGCGTTGGGCCTGCCCGCGCTGAAAATGGAGGACTGGTAGATGCGGTTGATCTTCGGCGTACTTCTGGGGCTCAGCGTCCTGGGGCTGGCTTTCTGGGCCTATCAGGAAAACTATCGCACGCGGCAGGCGCTGGCCGACAAGCGGGCCTTGGAGCGCGAACTGGGCGAATTGCAGGAACACCGGAACGTTCTGCGCGCCGAATGGGCGTATCTGAACCGCCCGGAACGGCTGCGCGAACTGACCGAGCTGAATTTCGAAACCCTGCGGCTGTTGCCCATGACGCCGGATCAGTTCGGGCGCATCGATCAGGTCGCTTATCCGCCCCGCCCCCCTTCGGCGCCTGGCGAGCCAGAACTTGCCGGCGGAACCCTGCCCGTTGCGGCCGCAGACGGAGCTTCCAGATGACCGACATGTCCGAAGATACCCATAGCCCGCGCCGCCCGCTGCGGCCTCTCGCACATGTTCTGCGCGCGCGCGACGAAGGCCGAAACCCGGATCTGATCGAACGCGAAAACCTGCGGCAGAGGCAAGAGGTTCTGCGCGACCGAGCCCGCCGTCAGGCCGAAGGGCGCCTGTTGGTGCTGGGCCTGTTTTTTGTTGTGGTCTTTTCGGCGGTTGGGCTGAAAATGGCGGGCCTCGCGACGTCGGCGCCCGCCGAGGTCCGCACCGGCGTGGCGGGCAGTCAGATCACCTCGGCCCGGGCCGATATCGTGGACCGGAACGGGCGCCTTCTGGCCACCAATCTGGTGACGCAGGCGCTTTATGCCCATCCCCTTGAAATGGTCGATATTCCGCATGCGGTGACCGAACTCGGGCGGATCTTTCCCGATCTGGATCAGGCCACGCTGCTGGCGCAGCTTGCCGGGGGAGAACGGAAATTCGTCTGGATTCGCAAGACTTTGTCGCCGGAACAGATCCAGCAGGTGCACGATATCGGCGATCCGGGGCTGCTGTTTGCGTCCCGCGACATGCGGCTTTATCCCAACGGCCCCGAGGCCGCACATGTTCTGGGCGGCGCGCGCTTCGGCCAGCAAGGGGTGCGGGCGGCGGAACTTCTGGGCGTCGCCGGGGTGGAAAAAGCCTTCGACGACCGCCTGCGCGACCCCATTCGGCAGGCAGAGCCCCTGCGCCTGTCCATCGACCTGACCGTGCAGGCGGCCCTGCGCGAGGTGCTGGCCGGCGGCATGCATCTGTTTCACGCCAAGGGCGCGTCGGCGGTGCTGATGGATGTGCGGACGGGCGAAGTGATCTCGATGGTGTCGCTGCCAGATTTCGACCCGAATGACCGGCCCGCGCCGCTGACCTCGGGGGATCAGGCTGACAGCCCGCTCTTCAACCGGGCCGTGCAGGGGGTGTACGAACTCGGCTCGGTGTTCAAGATATTTACCGTGGCGCTCGGGCTGGATCAGGGCATCATCACCCCGACTTCCATGGTTGATACCAAGGGACCGCTGCGTATTGGCGGGCACCGGATCGGCGATTTTCATAATTACGGGCCGTCGCTGACCGCGACCGAGGTGGTGGTGAAGTCGTCGAACGTGGGCACCGCGCGCATCGCGCAGCAGCTTGGCGGCGAACGCCAGCGTGAGTTCCTTGGCAAGCTGGGTTTTCTGGAGGCGACGCCGGTCGAACTCTCCGAAGCCCCGTCCGGTCGGCCGCTGCTGCCGCAACGCTGGGGCGAAATTCAGACCATGACCATTTCCTTCGGCCACGGGATTTCCACCAGCCCACTGCATCTGGCCACCGCCTATGCCTCGCTTCTGAACGGCGGCACCAAGGTCACTCCGACGCTGCTGCGTCAGGATGGCCGCACGGTGGGCGCGCGTGTGGTGTCCGAAGAGACCTCGCGCGTGGCGCGCTCGATGCTGCGCGCGGTGGTCGAACGCGGCACAGCCAGCTTTGGCGAGGTGCCTGGCTATTTCGTCGCGGGCAAGACCGGCACCGCCGACAAGCCCAAACCCGGCGGCGGCTATTACAAGGACAAGGTTTTGGCCACTTTTGCCGGGGCCTTCCCGGCCCATGCGCCGAAATATGTGTTCGTGATCACGCTCGACGAAGGCTATGAGGTGGTCAACGATCAGGCCCGCCGCACCGCAGGCTGGACCGCCGTGCCGCTGACAGCCGAGGTGATCCGGCGCATCGCTCCGCTGCTCGGGGTTCGGCCCGAGATTGAACCTACCGGCGCAATTGGGATACGAGAAGCGCGCAACGGCGGATAGGGGAACGGCCATGGTCGCAGATCAGGCAACACGCACATTGGCAGAGCTTGGTCTGCACGCCCAGGGCGGGCGCGAAACCACGATCACGGGACTGTCGCTGGACAGCCGCGAGGTCAAACCCGGCCATTTGTTCGCGGCGCTGCCCGGGGTGCGGGTGCATGGCGGCGAGTTCATCCAGTATGCCCTGCGCATGGGGGCTGGTGCGGTGCTGACCGATCGGGACGGCGCGGCCATCGCGGCCGCGGAACTGACCGCCGCCGGAGTGCCGGTGGTTCTGGCCGAAGACCCGCGCCAAACCCTGTCTTTCGCCGCCGCGCTGTGGTTTGGTGGCCAGCCCGAAACCTGTGTTGCCGTCACCGGCACCAATGGCAAGACATCGGTGGCGAGCTTCGCGCGCCAGCTCTGGACGCAACTGGGCCGGCAGGCCTGCAATCTGGGCACCACGGGCGTCGAAGGCGCGTATGAGGCGCCGCTTGCACATACCACGCCCGATCCGCTGACCCTGCACCGGCATCTGGCGGCGATGGCGGCCGGTGGCGTCACCCATCTGGCGATGGAAGCGTCGTCGCACGGGCTCGACCAGAAGCGTCTGGACGGGGTCCGGCTCGCCGCGGCGGGGTTCACCAATTTCTCGCAGGATCATCTGGATTATCACGCCGATTTCGACAGCTATTTCGCCGCCAAGGCCGGGCTCTTTTCCCGGGTGCTGGGCGAGGACGGCATCGTTGTTACAGATCTGGACGACCCCAAGGGCCGGATCGTCGCCGAAGAGGCGCAGGATCGCGGGCAAGAGGTCATTGGCGTGGGCCGCGCCGACGATGCCGCCCTGCGCATCGAAGGGCAGCGCTTCGACGCCACCGGGCAGGATCTGCGGTTTTCCTGGCAGGGACGTCCCCGTCTGGCCCGTCTGCCCCTGATAGGCGGGTTTCAGGCGTCGAATGCCCTGGTGGCCGCCGGTCTGGTCATCGCGGGCGGGGAAGACCCGGACGATGTTTTCAGCGCGCTCTACCACCTGAAGACCGTGCGCGGGCGGATGCAACTGGCCGCCACACGCGACAATGGCGGGACGGTTTTCGTGGATTACGCCCATACGCCTGATGCGCTGGCCACGGCCCTGAAAGCCCTGCGCCCGCACGTGTTGGGCCGTGTCATCACGGTTTTCGGCGCCGGTGGTGACCGCGATACGGGCAAGCGGCGTCTGATGGGCGAAGCGGCGGCAGAATTTGCCGATGTGGCGATCGTGACCGACGACAACCCCCGCTCGGAAGACCCGGCGGTCATTCGGGCGATGGTGCGCAATGGCTGCCCCGGCGCGGTGGAGGTCGGCGATCGCGCCGAAGCCATCCTGCGCGGTGTGGATGCGGTGGGGCCGGGCGACGCGCTGCTGATTGCCGGAAAGGGACACGAGACGGGCCAGATCATCGGCGACGACGTTTTCCCTTTTGACGATGTGGAACAGGCCAGTGTCGCGGTCGCCGCGCTGGAAGGGCGGCTGACATGACCGCGCTGTGGACTGCCGCCGATGCGGCTGCCGCCACCGGCGGGCGGGCCAGCGGCGATTGGGCTGCCACGGGCCTGTCCATCGACACGCGGTCGCTGCAGCCCGGGGATCTTTTCATCGCCCTCAAGGATCGCCGCGACGGGCATGATTTTGTCGCCGATGCCCTGGCCAACGGGGCAGCGGCGGCGCTGGTGTCGCGTGTCCCCGACGGGGTGGCGGCAGATGCGCCGCTGCTGGTGGTCGATGACGTGCAGGCGGGGCTGGAGGCCCTGGGCCGCGCCGGACGCGCGCGCACCCGGGCCAGGGTGATCGCGGTGACAGGGTCGGTGGGCAAGACCTCGACCAAGGAAATGCTGCGCGCCGCGCTTGCGGGGCAGGGGCGCGTTCATGCGGCGGAAAAGAGCTTTAACAACCATTGGGGCGTGCCCCTGACGCTGGCCCGCTGTCCGCAGGATGCCGATTTCGCGGTGATCGAAATCGGCATGAACCATCCCGGCGAAATCGCGCCGCTCGCCGCTCAGGCCGCCCCTGATGTGGCGCTGATCACCATCGTCGCCGCCGCGCATCTGGAGGCGTTCGCCGACGGTCTTCCCGGCATCGCCCGCGAAAAGGCGGCTCTCTTCGCCGGTCTGCGCCCGGGTGGGGCGGCGGTGCTGAATGGCGATCTGGAAACCTCGGCCATTCTTGATGCCGCCGCGCGTGCGGCGACGGATCGCGTGATTCATTTCGGCACCGGTGCGGGTGCCGATGCAAAGCTCTGCGATCTTCAGGTCGGGGCCGACACCACCCGTTTCACCGCGCATCTGGCGGGGCAGGCCCTACCGGTCGTGCTGAACACGCCCGGACGTCATTTTGCCCTGAACGCTCTGGGCGCTCTGGCGGCGGCCCATGCGGCGGGGGCGGATCTTGTGGCGGCGGTTGCCGGGCTGGCGCGCTGGCAGCCCCCGGGCGGGCGCGGCACCCGCGAAACCGTTGATCTGCCCGGCGGCGGGCGATTTGCGCTGCTCGACGATGCCTATAACGCCAATCCGACCTCGCTCGGCGCGGCGCTGGAGGTTCTGGCGGCCAGCCAGCCCAGCGGCGCACGGGTGGCCATACTGGGCGATATGCTGGAGCTTGGCGCGGACGAGGATGCCCTGCATGCGGCTCTGGCCGGCCACCCTGCACTGGCGGGGCTTGACCGCATTCATTGCGTGGGCCCGCGCATGCGTCACCTGCACGCCGCGCTCGACCCGTCCCAACGTGGCGTTTGGACCGAGACCGCCGAAGACATGGCCGCACAGGCCGCTACGCTGGTGGCCGATGGTGACATGGTGCTGGTGAAGGGCTCCTTCGGGTCCGCGGTGGCGCGGGTTGTTGACGCGCTGCGGAAATTGGGCCAAAGCGCCCCGGATTTATCTCAAGGAGCCCGGTGATGCTGTACTGGCTGACCGCCTTTTCCGATGGCGGCGACGTCTTCAACCTGTTCCGCTACATCACCTTCCGGGCGGGCGGAGCGTTCTTCACCGCGCTGATTTTCGGGTTCTTGTTCGGCCGCCCGCTGATCAACCTGCTGCGCAAACGCCAGCGCAACGGCCAGCCGATCCGCGAGGACGGCCCCGAAAGCCACAAGACCACCAAGGCGGGCACCCCCACCATGGGCGGTGTGCTGATCCTGGGGGCGCTGCTCTTTTCCACGCTCATGTGGGCGCGGCTCGACACGCCCTTCGTCTGGATGGTGCTGTTTGTGACCTATGGCTTCGGCGCCATCGGGTTTGCAGATGATTACGCCAAGGTCAGCCGCAACAATTCCAAGGGCCTGTCGGGCCGCCTGCGCATGGGGCTGGGGCTGGCCATATCGGCGCTGGCGGCGGTCTGGGCCATGTGGTTCCATCCGGCGGATCTGTCGGGCGCGCTGGCGGTGCCGGTGCTGAAAGACATGCTCCTGCCGCTGGGGGTGCTGTTCGTGCCCTTCGCCATGCTGGTGATCGTCGGATCGGCCAACGCGGTGAACCTGACCGA
>JAGQRU010000070.1 GCA_020425105.1 Paracoccaceae bacterium | reverse complement strand
GAACTGCATACCGGCGCCTATTGCGATTTCCATGCCGAAGGCAAAGCCGCGGAACGGGACGCGGAACTGTCGCGCCTGACGGATATGGCCAGCTTCGCCCATTCGCTTGGGCTTGAAGTCCATGCCGGGCATGGCCTGACCTATGACACCGTGCAGCCCGTGGCCGCGCTGCCCGAGGTGCGGGAGCTGAATATCGGCCATTTTCTGATCGGCGAGGCGATCTTTCTGGGGCTCGATCCGGCGATCCGGGAAATGCGGCGCCTGATGGACGCGGCGCGGGCCTGAGAGAAGGGGCAGACGACGCATGTGGGAAGAACGTTTCGCGACCGAAGACTATGTCTATGGCAAGGCGCCGTCGCAATTCCTGATGCGGCATGCGGAGTTTCTGGCGCCAGGCGCGCGGGCGCTGTCCGTGGCCGATGGCGAAGGGCGCAATTCCGTTTTCATGGCCGAACGCGGGTTGCGGGTCGATGCGCTGGAATTCGCGCCATCGGCGATCGCCAAGGCGCAGCGGCTTGCAGCCGAGCGCGATGTCGGCGTGACGTCCATCCGGGCCGATGTGCTGGAGTACGACTGGGCCGATGCCGCGTATGATCTGGTCGCCGGGATCTTCATTCAGTTCGTAGGCCCAGCCGAACGCGCGCGGATGTTTCAGGGGATGGCGCGTACGCTCAGGCCCGGCGGGCTTCTGATGCTGCATGGCTACCGGCCAGAGCAGGTGGGCTATGGCACCGGCGGGCCGCCGGACGCCGACAACATGTATACCGAAGATCTTTTGCGCGGCGCCTTCCCGGGATGGGCGGTGTCGGTCTGCGACAGCTATGACGCGGTGTTGAACGAAGGCGCGGGCCATGCCGGTGCCTCGGCCCTGATCGATTTCATCGCCCGTAAGCCGTGACGGGTCACGCCCGGGGGTGGCTTTTTTCGTAGACTTCCATCAGCCGCGCGGTGTCCACGGCGGTATAGGCTTCGGTGGTGGACAGCGACGCGTGGCCCAGAAGCTCCTGAATGGTGCGCAGATCGCCGCCCTTGTTCAGCAGATGGGTGGCGAAGGAATGGCGCATCGCATGCGGCGTGACCGTGGCGGGCAGACCCAGTTGCTCGCGTGCCTGCCGCACCGCCTTCTGGACCAGGGTGCTGGACAGCGGCCCGCCGCGCACGCCGCGAAACAGCGGCTGATCCGCGCTCAGATCATGGGGGCACAGACGGCGATAGGTTTCGACCGCGCTGCGCGCCACGGGCAGCACCGGCACCAGCCGCTGCTTGCGGCCCTTGCCGGTGATGCGCAGCATATCGGCCAAGGGCGCGTCGCGGCCCTTTAGGCCCAACGCTTCCGAGATGCGGAGCCCGCAGCCATAAAGCAGGGTCACGACCGCAACGTCCCGCGCTGCGGCCCAATCCTGACGGGCCTGAAATTCCACCTGCTGAAGCATGGCCTGCGCGGCGTCTTCGTTCAGCGGGCGCGGCAGCTTGCGCCGATAGCGCGGCGACCGGGTGGACAGGATCTCGGTCGGGTCGAACTCGTCGCGTTCGGCCCACCAGTTGACGAAGCTCTTCACCGCCGACAGGGCGCGGGCCAGCGACCGGGCCGAAAGCCCGCGGCCGCGTTCATGGGCCATCCAGGCGCGCATTTCCGCGATGCCGGTTTGTTGCAACTGCGCTGGCGGGACGGGTCCGCCATGGTGATGGGCGAGAAAGGTCAGAAACCCGATCACATCGGTCTGATAGGCGGTGATGGTGGCCGGGGACGCGCCGTCGAGAGCGGTCAGCGCAGACAGCCATGCTGCCACGCGATCCGCCACCGCCGGCGCGACCGGGGTCACTTCAGCCAACCGCGCACGAGCCTTTCGCAGACGCGGGCGAACAGTTCCAGAAGGTCCGTCGCCTGACCCGGGGTGAAATGGTCGGGGTCGGATGCGCCCAGCACCAGCAGCCCCGGCGCCCGGGTCGGTCCCAGGTTCAGCCGCACCACCGCCTCGGACCGGATGTCCGACGCTGCAGTGCCGTAGACGGAGACATTGCCGGTCGCCACTTCGCGCAGGATCACCGGCTGATGACGGGTGCGCCGGCCCTGGGTGACGAAGCCTTCCAGAAAGCCCGCCGGCAGCAGGCTGAGCGTGCCCGAGACCGGGTTCAGATCGCTGTCCGGGCTGGGGTCGTCGCTTTCCATGGCCAGCCGCACGGCGCGCAGGCGCAGCGTATCGGCGACATGGGTGTCCAGCGTGGCCAGAAACTCATCGAAATCCAGCGGGCCGATCATCGTCAGCAGCGCGCGATGCACCTGACTGGTGGTGGCCACATTGTCATAGGCGGCGGTCAGGACGGACTGGTGCGTCTGCTCCAGCCGGTCCAGGCGGTTTTCCAGCCGTGCGATGGCCAGTCCGCGCATATCCACCACATTCCCCCCGCGCGCGGCATCCTCGGCCCTGAGCAGGGCTTCGATCACGCGCGGGTCGTCCAGAACCACGTCCGGGTCGGAAATGATACGTTCTCGCAGCGCCTCATCGGCGCTGATCAGGGGTTCGCTGCTCATCTGTCTGCCTCGGTAGGTTTTGTTTTGAGGCAGACTAACACATCAGAGAATCTTCTGTCCCGTCTTTTCCCAATCCGCCATGAAACCTTCGATGCCTTTATCGGTCAGCGGATGTTCGGCGAGCTTCTTGATGACGGCGGGCGGCGCGGTGATCACGTCCGCGCCGATGCGGGCGCTTTCGGTCACATGGTTCACGGTGCGGATCGACGCGGCCAGAATTTCGGTCTGGAAGTCGTAATTGTCATAGATCTCGCGGATATCCGCGATCAGCTCCATCCCGTCCATATTGATGTCGTCCAGCCGCCCGATGAACGGCGAAATGAAGGTCGCGCCGGCCTTGGCCGCCAGCAGCGCCTGATTGGCCGAGAAGCACAGCGTCACATTGACCATCTTGCCTTCGCCCGACAGCACCTTGCAGGCTTTCAGCCCGTCCCAGGTC
>JAGQRU010000012.1:288-52139 GCA_020425105.1 Paracoccaceae bacterium | reverse complement strand
ACCACGATCCAGTGCTCGGCCCGGTGCATATGGGACTGAAGCGACAGCTTGCGCCCGGGCGGCACCACGATCTGCTTGACCTGGAACCGCGCCCCCTGCGCCAGGGTTTCGTACCAGCCCCAGGGCCGGTAGATGCGCGGCAGGCTTTCGGCCTCGGGCACGCCATCGGCCGTCAGCCGCTGCACCGCCGTCTTCACCGCCTGCAGGTCGGACATGTCCGCCACCAGCACCGCGTCGCGCATGGCGATCACCGCGGTGTCGGTCAGGTTCACCCCCACCAGCCGCGGCCCGTCCTCTTCCGAGCGCAGCAGGCTGTCGCGGCAGCCGATCTGGGTCACCGCCCCCGCCACGGCCATGCCCTGGGCGTCGGGGGCCATCTCGTGCCAGACCTCGTTCCACGACCCAAGGTCGGACCAGCCGCATTCCAGCGGCACCGTCACCACATCCCGGGCCTTTTCCATGATCGCGTAATCCAGGCTGTCCTCGGGCGCGGCGGCAAAGGCCTCGGCCTCCAGCCGGAGGAAATCCAGATCCGGTTCGGCCCGCTCCACCGCCCGGCGGCAGGCCGCCAGGATCTGCGGCGCATGGGTTTCGAAAGCGGCGATCAGGGTCCGGACCCGGAACAGGAAGATCCCCGCATTCCACAGATAGCGCCCGTCGGCCAGCATCCGCGCGGCGGTGTCCGCATCGGGCTTTTCGACGAAGCGGCGCACCGCGACGGGCTGCACGGCCTCAGCGGACCCGGGATCCGTTTCCAGATAGCCATACCCGGTTTCGGCGCGGGTGGGACGGATGCCGAAGGTTACCAGCCGCCCCGCCTCCGCCGCCGCGACCCCGGCCGCGACCGCCGCGCGAAAGACCCCCGGATCGCGGATCAGATGGTCCGAGGGCGCCGCCAGCATCAGCGCGTCCCCCCGGCCCCGGATTTCCAGATACAGCGCCGCGCTCAGAATGGCGGGAGCGGTGTTGCGCGCCTCGGGCTCCAGCAGCACCGCCTCGGGGACGATCCCGGTATCGGCGATCTGTTCCATCGCCAGAAAGCGCAGGGCGTCATGGCTGACCACCAGCGGCGGCGCGAACGCATCGGTGCCGAACCGGCGCAGACAGTCCTGAAACGGACTGCCGGACCCGAAAAGCGGGATGAACTGCTTGGGATAGGCCCTGCGGGACAGCGGCCACAGCCGCGACCCCGCCCCGCCACACAATATTACCGGATGAATCATGACAGTCCCACATCGCATTTCCGCCCGGGCGGCACCACGGGGAAGGAACGGTTTGTCAACCATACCGGGTCAATCGTCCGGTTCAACGGGCGATTGATCCCGTGCAGCATCAAGGCGTGATCCCGTCGGATTTGTCGGGTATAGCTCCGCTTTGACCGTTGTCAGATTTCACTACGGAAGAGTACCCAACATGTTTCCAGATCGGCGCGCATTTCGAAAGGCGGTCTTCACGATCCATACCTGGCTGGGGCTGCATCTTTGCCTCGTTTTCGCCATCCTGTTCCTGTCGGGAACGGTGCTGCTGTATTCCCCCGAATTGCGCCAGCCTCTGGGCGGCGGAACCTGGATTTCCCCCCGCACCCACGCGCCCGCCGCATCCTTCGGCGCCACCTATGACGCGGCGCTCGAGGCGCTGGACGGCGGCCGGGTCTATATCATCTCACCGCCGCCGCGCCCCTGGCTCGGGCGTGTCGTGTCGGCCCGCGACGCCGGAAATCGCGAAACCTTCCTGTGGGTCGATCCCGACAGCGCGGCGGTGCTGGGACGGACCGGCCCCCCGGTGCTGCGCAACACGCTGCGCAAGCTGCACGATTCCCTGCTGGTGCCGCTGGCGCCGGTCAGCATGGCGGTCTCGGGCCTGTCGCTGGTGCTGCTGACATCGGCGATCACCGGGCTGATCACCTATCGGCGGTTCTGGAAAGGCTTCCTGCGGCGGCCCGCCGGAACGGATCCCCGGGCACGGCAGAGCGCCTGGCACCGGCTGCTGGGGGTCTGGGTGGCGCCCTTCCTGCTGATCTCCAGCCTGTCGGCCAGCGTGTTCTTTCTGGGCTGGCTGGGGGTCAAGGCGGTCACGCCGCGCACCCCGCCGCCGCAGGAACGCGCCTGGCGGCTGCCCGAAGGGTTCGACGGCGCCGGTCTGGACCGCGTCGTCGCCATCGCTCAGGCGGCGATGCCCGAGGCGCGCTTCACCTCGGTGACGCTGCCCGGACGCCGGACAGAGGTCTTCTACGTGGGCGGCATCGACCCGCAGGCCGGGGCGCTGTCCAACGCGGTCGCGGTGGCGGTCGATCCCGCCGACCTGTCGGTGCTGGGCGTGTCGCGCGCGGCGCAGGGCAACCTGATGGTGCCGGTGAAGACCCTCGCCACGCTGGTGCATTACGGCAGCTGGGGCGGCGTGGTCAGCCTGGTGCTGTGGACCCTCTTCGGGATCATGAGCAGCTTCCTGCTGCTGTCCGGCGCCCGGATCTATGCCGCCCGGACGGCCCCGGCGCGGGCGGGCGCCGCCGCCTCCCTGCCCGCAGCGATCTGGGCCGGGCTGGGGGTGTTCCGCTGGGCCTATCTGCTGGCGCTGCTGGGCATGATCGGCTTCCCGCTGCTGCAGACCGTGCTCTGACACCAACCGGCGCGAAATCCCGCATTCCACCGAACCCGGGGGAATGCGGGGATATTGCCGCCGCCTTCGCCGGGGGGCCCATATCCCCGGAACCCGCGCCTGTCCTGCCCCATATCTTGCGCCCCGCCCGCCGCCGTCCCGGCGCCCCGGTCCGGTCACGCCCGGCCCATGGCGGCAATTCCCGTTTTGAAAATCCCTGAATTCGCGTTATTCAGGACATAATCAGAAAAAACGCGAGGCACAGGCATCATGCGGGACCACACCGATCTTCAGGCCATGAACGCGCGCAGTCTGGCGCAGCAATCCGCCGTTCGAAAGGCCACCTTCTCCCCCGACGAAATCAAGACCCTGCGACCCTTCTCGATCTGGGAAATCTCCTCCTTCATGTTTGGCGTGCCCGCGGACACGCTGCGCAAGAAGCTGGCCGACGACCCCTCCCTGCCCCAGGGCCATACGGAAGAGGACGGGCGCCAGCGCTGGTTCTCGCTGTCCGAGATCAACGAATTGCGCCGCCGGGTCCGGTTTCGCGGCAAGTCGCTGCAACCCGACCGGCCCAAGGGAAGGGCGATGCGCGTGGCGGTGTCGAATTTCAAGGGCGGGGTCGGCAAGACCGTGGTCGCCCAGCATCTGGCCAATGCCGCGGCGCTGGACGGCTATCGCGTGCTGGTGATCGATTTCGACCCGCAGGCCACGCTGACCCATTCCATGGGGCTGGTCGAGGTCAAGGAATGGAACACCGTCTGGGGCATCATGTGCCGCGACCTGTGCCGCGAGGCCGACCGGATCGCGGGGTCCTACGACGATCCCGATGACTGTCCCTACCCCGCCTCCTATGAACTGCCCGAGGATGTGCAATCCATCGGCGCGCAGCGGTTTCAGGACTTCATCCAGAAAACCTGCTGGCCGACCATCGACATCATCCCGTCCTGCGCCAATGCCGCCTTCGTCGAATTCGCCAGCGCGCAATACCGGTCGGTCCACAAGGCGTGGAGCTTCTTCGGCTGCATCGCCCGGTATCTGGATGAACTGCCCGACGACCAGTATGACCTGATCCTGTTCGACTGCCCGCCGGCCATCGGCTACCAGTCGCTGAACGCGGCCTTCGCCGCCGACATCCTCTATATCCCCTCCGGCCCCGGCTATTGGGAATACGACAGCACCACCAGCTATCTGGGCCAGCTGGGCGACGCCCTGGCCGATATTTCCGAAGGCTATGCGCAACTGGCGCAGGATGCGGGGATCGCCCTGCCCAAACGCTTCCGCGACATCCGGGTGCTGATGACCCGGTACGAGACATCGAACCCGCTGCACATGGCCATGATGGGCGCTTTCCGGAATGTCTTCGGCGCCGATGTCTGCCGCCATCCGGTCGAAATGACCCGCGCGGTGGAACAGTCGGGCCGGTTCCAGATGTCGGTCTATGAACAGGATTACCGGCAGATGACCCGGGACACCTGGAAACGCGCCCGGCAGAGCTTCGACCGCGCCTATGGCGAGTTCAAGGAAACGGTCCTGGCCGCCTGGACCGCCGACCAGCCGCAGGAAAGCGAGGTGGCCTGAGATGCCCGGCAAGAACAAATTCGGCTTCGGCCCGCTTGAGGTGCCCCCGGCGGCGCGGCGCGAACGGTCGGTCGGCCCCATGGGCGCGGCGGTGCGCGAAGCGGCCGAAAGCCTGCGGGAAACCACCGATGCCAAGGTCGAGCAGCGCCGCCGCAACGCCGCCGACGCCAAGGCCTATCGCGAGGCCCGGCAGGGGGGCCGCATCCTGGCGACCCTGCGGGTCGAGGAGATCTGCACCGACGATCTGCCGCGCGACCGGCTCGATCTCGACGGGGTGGCCGCCTCCGACGAGATGGAAGAGCTCAAGGCCTCGATCCGGAGCCGCGGCCAGAAGGAACCGATCGAGGTCTATACCGACGATGCGGGGCGCTATCAGCTGAAGAAGGGCTGGCGGCGCCTGACCGCGCTGCGCCAGCTTTTCCTGGAAACCGGCGAGTCGCGGTTCATGACCGTGGTGGCGCGGGCCGATGCCGGGCAGGAGGGCGCGGACCGCATCGCCCATTACGTGGACATGGTGGAGGAAAACGTCATCCGCCAGGATCTGACCTTTGCCGAAATGGCGCAGGTCGCCATCGCCGCCGCCGCCGATCCGGCGGTGGAGGGCACGGATCCCGACGCGATGGTGGGCCGGCTCTATGCCGCGCTGCACAAGATGAAGCGGTCCTATATCCGCAGCTTCGTGTTCCTGCTGACCACGCTGGACGGCGCCGCGAAATGGCCCAAGAGCATTTCGCGCAATACCGGGGTCGATCTGGCGCGGATGCTAAAGGCCCAGCCCGAACGGGCCGGGACCCTGCGCCGGATGCTGGAGAGCTGCGCCACCGAAGAGGACCAGACCGCCGAGATCGCCGCCTTTCTGGCCACCGGGCAGAAGGCCCGGCGCGAGACCGCCGCCACGCAGGATGCCCGGCCGCCCCGGCGCGAAACACGCGAGATCTCCGTCGGCGCGCTGAGGGTGACCGCGCGCAACGGGGAATGCCGGATCCTCGGCGACTGCGCCTTCGCCGACATTCCGCGCGACCGGCTGGAGCGGGCCATCCGGCTGTTCGAAGAAGCGCTGGCCGACACCGCCGGGCCGCGCATCAAGCCGCTGGAACGCCCGTAACCCGCGGGTTACCCCATGGCCGCCGGTTCCGGTAACCCGCGGGTTACCGGGCCGCCCTCCGCCCGGAAGATCGGCCGCGGGATTGTCGGCGATCTCTGCAGCGCCGTGGGAAAGCCACACCCGAAACGCCGCGCGGGGCAGGGGGTCATCCCTGTTTCATCGCGGCCGTTCCTGTTCCCTCAGGCGTTCGGTCCCGGCATCCGGCGGGGCGGGATGGGCTGTGCCCGGTATCGTCATCGGCCCATGCGCACTGCCGCAGCAGCGGCTCTGACCTGTTGGCGGGCCAAACAGCGCTGTCCGATAGACGGACGCTGAGCGGACAGTTTCAGACGGGCAGGGCCGCCCCGCGAAACCACGTCTTTCGATGTCTCATATACCTGGTACGATTAGTTTTGCAAAAGCGGCCCCTTATCCGTACAGTTTGCGCATGACCGCGACAAAAATCGGATACGCCCGCTGTTCCACCGACAGCCAGGACCTGACCGCGCAGAAACAGGCGCTCGAAGCTCTGGGCGTTGCCTCGGACCGCATCTATACAGACCACGGCCTTACCGGCACCAACCGCGCCCGTCCCGGGCTGGATCAGGCAATCGCCGCCGTGAGAGCAGGCGACACGCTTGTGGTCCCCAAACTCGACCGGCTGGCGCGCTCTGTCCCCGACGCCCGTGCCATTGCCGATCAGCTCGAAGCGAAGGGCGTCAAACTCGCCCTCGGCGCATCAATCTACGATCCCACCGACCCCATGGGCAAAATGTTCTTCAACATCCTCGCCACCTTCGCCGAGTTCGAGGCCGATCTCATCCGCATGCGCACCCGGGAAGGCATGGCCATTGCCCGCGCCAAGGGCAGGCTGCGCGGCAAGCAGCCGAAGCTGTCAGAGAAACAGCAGCGTGAACTTGTGCGGATGCATGGCAGCGGAGACTACTCCATCTCCGATCTGGCCGAGGTGTTCTCGGTTTCGCGCCCAACCGTCTACCGCACATTGCGCCGTCAAAACGCCTGAACGCACGGCCGGCAAACCGGCGGCCCGGAACGATGGCACCGGGGGATCGCCGCAAGCCTGGATCGACGGGACCGGCGGCCAAGATTTCAGGGCACACGAAAGTACTGCGCAAAATGCCGCTTTTTTGCGTGGGAAACGGGCAGGCGGATGAGAAGAGACGGTTTTACCGGGCGGCCTGTCCCGGCTCAGGACGCCCCGGTCCGCCGCCGGCTGGCGATGAACAGACACAAGACCGGCAACAGCCAGATCAGGCGGGACTGGTACCGGTCCGCGGGTTCCGACAGCCCGCCGAAGATCGCGGCGTTGATGCAGATCCCGGCCAGACAGATCAGCAGCAGTTCCCGCTCTTCCCGGTCGAACCGCCCCTGCAGCCACAGCACCGCAAGACCCGCGACCCCGGCCAGGGTGCCATAGATCACGACGCTGTCGTAAATCTCCAGCACCGGGAACCGGTCGGCATCCGAGGTTTCGATCTTCATCTCCGCCCAGCCGGGGTCGCCGGGGCTCAGCATCAGGGGCAGGATCTCTCCGGTGCCGACTTCCTTGAGCTGGATGAAGAAGTTCTGCATCAGCGACCAGGTCTGCTGCCCGGGATAGGTCAGGAACGCTTCGCGCAGGATCTCACGCTCCTCCGCCCGGATTCGGTCCATCTGTTCGCTGGTGGCGCTTTTCAGCCCGGTGGGCCGCCAGAGGATTTCCCCCAGATCGGCGGGGATTTCATCGAAGATCTCGCAAATGGCGTATTTCTTCGTGGCGCAATTGTCGTTCAGATACCACCGCGCCGGCCCGTCCTCGATGGACCGGGCGAGCAGGATGGGCATGCGTTTCGGGGTGATGCTGGGGGAATCGAGCACCACCGCGCTGGCCACGAGATTGATCGACATCGCCGCGGCGATGGGCACCACGGCGGCCACCACCGACAGAAGCGACAGCCGCCGCTGCACCAGGCGCCACAACAGCGCCAGGCCGAACACCGCGACGGCCAGCGGCTGATGGCCGTAATGCGAAATCACCGCCAGCGCCGCGATGGCAATCAGGACCAGCACCTGCCAGACTCCCAGCAGATCCAGGCGCCGCATCAGGACGGCCCCATACAGCAGGATCGCCGCGCTGAAGATGTCGGGCATCGCGTAAGAGGCGAACCAGGGCAGGGTCGTCACCGCCAGAATGCCCGCGCCCCCGGCGGCCACCCAGGCCATCCGGAACCGGTCGCCGGGATCGATGAAGGCGAACAGGACCAGAAAGGTCATCGCCGTCTGGATCCAGCAGCTCAGCACCATTTTAAGCGGTGTCTGCGCGGTCACGAAAAGAAAGACCGCGTAGGAGAAGGAGCGCAGGTTCCGGATCCCGTCCGTCGGGGCCGGTCCGCCGCCGCCGCCCCCGCCGCCGCCCCCGGCTTCGGGGGGGAAGAGCACGCCGCGGATCATTTCGATCGCCGCCTGTCCGGTCTGGTAATAGCTGAAGGAGTCGAAATATCCCATCGGCGCGGTGACGGCGAGCATGGGCCAGGACAGGATCACCGCCAGCCCCAGAGCGATGGCGGCACCGGCAAAGGACACAAAGGGCGGGCGGGTATCGGATCCGGGGATCATACGGCGGCAACCTTTCCAAAACTCACTTCAACACCCCCGTCTGGCGACATGCCCGCATCGGCAACCGGCTGCGGACGGAATAGCCTGGCCGGGGACGGACAGCTTCCCCATCTGGGTGATCGAGAATGATTGTTAGTCCATGAATCCCGGTGCAACCAGCCTGCCGCACATCCTGCTATCGGTTTTTTATCACAGGAATGATTAAGCAGCAGGCAAACGGCATACGTCTGCAACAATCTGGCCTATGGGGATGCAAGACATCAGCAACCCATTTGCCGAACTACCGGTATGCGGTTTTTCGAATCGAGCCCCCCGAAGCAGCGGCAAAAACCCTGACCAAGGCCATGTTTGTCATGGAAAAACCACCCTAATCCTGAAGATCGCTGCGGCCCGGAACCGGTCGTGGGCGATATTATGCTCAGCGGCACAACCCCAGGGGCTAATATCCTGCGGCAGCCGCCTTCCCAACTTGTTTCATTAAATTTCTATGTTATCCCCTCGGTGCGACAAACGCCCCTTTTCGGATCGCGCATCCTGCCGAATTCCGATCCCCACGCCACATCTGACGTCAGTTCCGGCCCGGTCATACGGTTAATTGTTTGGAGAAGTACCATGTGCGACATTTGCCTCGATCCTGGGTGCGATGCCCCGTGTTCGATCCACCCCCCTGAAGAATTCCAAAGCACCACCGCCTCCTCGTCTCTGACGGTGTCGCTCTCCGCGGCGCCGGCCGCGCTGCCCTCCGGCAGCGAAATCGCGGCCCTGATCGGAGGCACCTCCTGGAGCGGCGGCAGCGTCACATTCGGCTTCACCAACGGGGCACAGGATTATCCGGCCTATTCCTATTCCGCCTATAGCGAACCGGCGTCGTTCCTGGCGCTGTCGTCCTTCGGCAAGAGCATCGTCCGCGACGCCGCCGCCCAGTGGAACGCCGTGACCGGGCTGAAGATCACCGAAACCGCCGGCGCCACGGCCACCATCGCCATCGGCGGATCATCGGTGCCCGACACCGCCTGGGCCTATAGCCCCGGCAGCTATGCCGCCAGCGGCGACATCTGGTTCGGGGTTCACAAATCCTATTTCAGCAAGCTGACCGCTTCCGCGCCGGTCGCCTATCTGGGCAGCTACGAATACGCCGCGGCGCTGCATGAATTCGGCCACGCCCTGGGCCTGAAACATCCGCACCAGAACCCCAACCCCATGGACGCCACCTATGACGCGCTGGAATACACGGTGATGTCCTACCGGTCCTATATCGGCGGACCGACGAGTTCCTATACGGTGGAAAACTGGGGCTTTCCGCAATCGCTGATGATGCTGGACCTGGCCGCGATCCAGGACCTGTACGGCGCCAATTACAGCACCCTGTCCGGCGATACCGTCTATACCTTCGATACGGCGAGCGGCGAGATGCTGATCAACGGCGTGTCCCAGGGCACGCCCGGCGCGAACCGCATCTTCCGGACCCTGTGGGACGGCAACGGCACCGACCTGATCGACCTGTCGAATTACGACACCGATCTGGCCATCGATCTGAACCCGGGGGCGGGGATCGATCTGGATGTGGGCGGGTTTGCGCAACGCGCCAAGCTGTCCGGCGGCAGCGCCGAGGTCTATGCGTCCAAGCACATCTACATGTCTCTGCTGCATAATGACGATGACCGGTCGCTGATCGAGAACGCCACCGGCGGCAGCGGCAACGACACGATCATCGGCAACCGGGCCGCCAATCTTCTGCAGGGCAAGGCCGGCGACGATGTGCTGACCGGCGGGCTGGGAGCCGATACGCTGCGCCTTGGAGCCGGGAATGACCTGGTATCGGACACCCTGGCCGGGCTGGACGGCGACACCGTGCTGGACTTCAACATCGCGGATGACGGGCTGTTCGCGATCGGCGTGACCCTGGCGCCGGGACACCTGTCCATCGACGCGCAGGGCCAGCTTGTGATCGATGCCGACAGCGACGGCAGCGCCGACGCCATCATCGGCCTTGGCCTGTCCTCCAGCGACGTCATCAACGTCGCGGCCACATCGGCGGGCACCGAAATCACCTTCACCGCCGCGTCCGGCGGCACCACGGGTGGCACCACGGGCGGAACTACCGGCGGGACCACGGGCGGCACTACCGGCGGGACCACCGGCGGCACCACGGGCGGAACTACCGGCGGCACCACGGGCGGGACCACCGGAGGAACCACGGGCGGCACCACCGGAGGAACAACGAGCGGTGGTACAGGCGGCACCACCACGACACCCGGGAGCGTCAGCGGCCAGCTCGAAGCCGGGACGCTGGAGGTCAAGCAATCCGGGGGGTCGCAATGGTTCAGCGTCGACTTCGCCCAGACCATCACCGACGCGCGCGTGGTCATCGGTCCGGTTTCCTACAATGGCAGCCATCAAAGCGTCGTCCGGCTGCGCAATGTCACCGATAACGGCTTTGAATTCCAGGTCGCGGAATGGGATTACCTCGACGGCCGCCACACCACCGAAACCATCAACTGGATCGCCGGGTCCGCCGGGTCGCACCTGCTGGCCTCGGGCCAGTCGATCAGCTTCGGACGGGTGTCGGCCACAGATGACACCAGCGTCACCCAGACCCTGTCCGGCGGCGCAAGCGCGCCCGCGGTCTTCGCCCAGGTCAGTTCCTTCAACGGCAGCCAGACCGTCACATCGCGCATCGATGACGTCAGCGCCAACGGCTTTTCCGTCCGCATGCAGGAACAGGAAAACAGCAACGGCCGCCACAACACCGAAACCATCGACTGGATGGCGATCGATTACGGCACCGGCGGCAGCCTGGATGTCCAGAGCCTGCAAGACGTGGACGATAGCCGGAGCGCGGTTGCCCTGACCACCGCGGCGGATGAATTCGTCTTCCTTGCCGCCATGCAGACCGAAAACGACAGCGACACCGCCGCGCTGCGCTATGACACCGACAAGGCCGGAGACATCTATATTTTCGTCGATGAAGAACAGTCCGCCGATCAGGAAACCCTGCACGCTGGCGAGGATGTGGCCTATCTCACCCTCGATGCCGGCGTCTACGATCTTTACGCCTGATCGCGGCAGCGGAAAACGCGCCCCGGCCACCGTGTCCGGGGCGCGCGAAACGCCCCGGCTTCTTGCGCCAATCCTGTTTCAGAACAGGTCGTAATGGCCGATATCCGGCGTCAGCACGGCAACATCTTCAAACGCATGCCGCATTTCGGCATCGGCCGACGCCTCTTCCTGAACCCAGATCACGGCCTCGTTCGCCGACTGCATCCTGAAGTTGAGAGCCGCGGTGTCGGGACCGTTTTCGGTCTGCATCGAGGCCAGGAAGGCGAAATTGTCGACCGGCGTGATCGTGACCGTATTGTCGGTGTGTTTCGTCGCGACCTTGCTGACATATCCGAACCCCCCGGCCGGGGCGTCGATGGCGATCCAGTCCACGCTTTCCGTCGTGTGGCGGCCATTGCTGCTTTCCTGTTCCTGCATGCGGACGGAAAACCCGTCTCTGGAGACCCCTGAAAGGCGGGTCACCACCGTGTCGCTGCCAACATAGCTGGAAACCTGGGCAAAAACGACCGGATCGACATAGCCCGACAACCCGACCTTGGTGCTGATTTCATCCGAAGCCGTCACCCGGCCGGCCGAAATCTGGGTCCCGTCGGCCATGGTATGCTCCCCGGCCGATGCCGCCATCCAGGTCACCAGCGCGTCTTCATGTACCCCGTCCTGATAGTTCCATTCATCCACCAGGAATTCGAACCCGGTATCGGTAACATTGCGCACCCGCACGGTGACCGGGTCGGCCTGGTCGGTGCCCAACGCCCCCAGAACCACCCGCGCATCCAGGATCTGGCTGCTGAACGTCACGCTGTGCCACTTTTCCGGGCCGCCGGTGACGCTGAAGGTCCCGACCTCGTACCCGATATCCGTGACCCCGGTATCGACATCCGGAACGACCACCACCGGCGGCTTGGGAACCTGCGGCCCCGAACCCAGAATCTGCTGCGTCTGGTTCAGATAGGGCGACACGTCGGGACCGGTGATATTGCCGGCCTGCCAGGCGTCCAGAAGCAGCCCCCAATAATCCGTATCCGCCGGTTCGGTGGACAGCAGCAAATTCCCGAGTGCGCTGGCCTGCGTGTCCGTCATTCCGACAACGCCGCCTTCGGCAATAATGTTTCCGGTGAAAGATGCCAGGCCGGTCTGCGCCACATTTACCCTGGGTAATTTGGTGGCCGGGTCCGAATTATTCGACAAGATCAGGTTATCGTCGATCACGGCGCCAGAGGATACACCGTCCAGCCGGATGGTATTCACATGGCTGTCGAGAATCGCGTTGTTGGTCACGGTGAAATTCGTTGCCGTTACGCCAGTGGCAGCACCACGCATTTCCCCGAAGATTGCCTGAACGGCAGCCTCTCCATCGCCCTGTTCGAAAATATTGTTATGAATGGTAATATCATGCATACCCACAGAAGAATATTTTCCCCAATACTGGATCATGTCGGGGTGATCCTGAATTGAGTTATTGCCGGTAATCCAGGGTTTGAAGTTGTGGAACCAGCTGTTCTGGATCGTCAGGCCCACCGCGTCGTTCATGGTGATCCCGTCGCGCAGCCCGTGCAGATCCAGCCGGTCCATGGTCACATTGGTGATGTCCTCGAACCGCATCCCGGTCTTGAAATCCTGCACCTCGACGTCTTCGATGAGGATATTGTTGCTGTTTTTGACCCTCAGCGCCCCGCCGGTGCCATACCCGATGATCGGATCGTTCTTGCGCGTCGCGGGGTCCAGCGGGTCGACGCCATCGGCCGCGGTCGGCACATATCCGGTCATGTGCACCCGCTGCATGGTGATGTTGTCGGTGTTGCGCAGGAACAGCGCGACATTGCTCGGCACTTCGGTGAAGGTGAAATCGATATCGGTCAGCGTCACGTTCCGGACACTGAAAAATTCCAGCCCGCCCTCAAATACACCCGGATTGTTCGGATCTTCCGAGGTGATGGTCAGACCAGTGGCGAAAGCCCTGTCTTTCAGCTTGATATACCCATCGAACACCGCCCCGGCAGCCAGTTCAATTCGATCTCCGTCGCCCGCTTTGGCAAAAGCATCACTCAACTCTACTGAATCACGAACAAGATAGACGGTCGTCATTTACACACACTCCCTGGCAAGTGTTAACCTCTGTCGGCGCGCTTCCACCAGTAAAGACGCGCTAAACTTCTTAAGAAGCTGTTAGCGCCTTCATCCGTGCTGAAGCGCACGTTCCCACAAACTCATTCCGTTAACCATGTATGCTGCCCCGCAGCAAACATTTCCCGAAATTAAAGTCGCTGATGCTCAAGAACTTGCAAATTTCCGCTGATGGGATATGGCTCAAGTTGTAGTGCAGTTATCAGGGGGTTTCCGGGTGGCGTATTTCCGCCGAAAGATGGGACGGCCAGGAATGGACGAGGCCGGGCAGCCCGCTGATTCCCTATGGAAGACCTGAAATGACCCGACGGATTCTGGCCATCGCGTCAGGCGGCGGGCACTGGCAGCAGCTGATGCTGATGCGCCCGGCCTTCGCCTCGGCGCAGCCGCTTTACCTGACCACGCTGCCCGGTTTGCCCGAACAGTTCGGGTGCAGCCCGGCGGCGGTCATCCCCGATTGCAACCGCAACGAAAAGATCGCGATTCTGCGCTGCGCCGCGGCCATCGCCGGGCACATGCTGCGCCATCGCCCGCATGTGGTGATCTCCACCGGGGCGCTGCCCGGGGTGCTTGCCCTGGCGCTTGGCCGTCTCATGGGCGCGCGCACGATCTGGGTCGACAGCGTCGCCAATGCCGAAGAAATGTCCATGTCCGGCAAGCTGGCCCGCCGGTTCGCCCATCTCTGGATGAGCCAGTGGGAACATGTGGCCCGCGAGTCCGGCGCCACCTATGCGGGGGCTGTCCTGTGATTTTCGCGTCCGTGGGCACGCAACTGCCCTTTCCCCGCCTGATCGACGCGCTGAATACGCTGGCACCCGATCTGGGCGAACCGGTCATCGCCCAGACCGGCGCCTCGGAAGGGGACTGGCCCGCGCTGGATGTGCGTCCCACCCTGACACCGGCGGATTTCGAACAGATCTTCACCGCCGCGCGGGTGGTGGTGGCCCATGCCGGGATCGGTACGATCCTGTCGGCCAAGCGCTATGGCAAGCCGCTGATCGTGCTGCCGCGCCGCCATGCCCTGGGCGAACACCGCAACGATCACCAGCTGGCCACCGCGCGCCAGGCGGAAACGCTGCGGGGCATCCACGTCGCCTGGCAGGCCGAAGATCTTCCCGCGCTGCTGGCCCGCCCGGATCTGGACCCGGCCAGCGATCAGCCCAGCCCGTCCCACGGCGCGTTGATCGCGCATCTGAAAGACTTTATCGACCGCTGAAATCCGGCCGCCGGACCGCTCAGGCCGGCGGGGTCCCGGCCGCCGCGCGGCCGACGCTGACATAATAGAACCCGGCATCGGTGACGGATTTCAGATCGAACACATTGCGCAGATCGACCATGACCGGGGTCTTCATCCGCCCCGCCAGCCGTCGCAGGTCGATGCCGCGGAATTCGTTCCATTCGGTCAGCAAAACCACCGCATCGGCCCCTTCGGCCGCGGCATAGGGATCGTCTTCCCAGGTCACGCCGGGCAAAAGCGCCTCGCCCTCGCGCCGGCCCTGCGGGTCGATCACATGCAGCTTCGCCCCGCCGCCCACCAGTGCGGGCACGATGGTCAGCGACGGGCTGTCGCGCATGTCGTCGGTATTGGGTTTGAAGGTCACGCCCAGCACCACGATCTTCTTGCCGTTCACGCTGTCATTGCAGGCCTCAAGGATCTTGGCGACCATGGCCCGCTTGCGCGCGTCATTGATCGCAATCACCGATTCCACGATGCGCTGCGGGCTGGAATATTCCTGCCCGATCCGGGCCAGCGCGCTGGTATCCTTTGGAAAACACGATCCGCCATAGCCCGGGCCCGCATGCAGGAACTTGGCCCCGATCCGGCCATCCATCCCCATTCCCTTGGCCACGGATTGCACGTTCGCCCCGACGCGTTCGCACAGATCCGCAATTTCGTTGATGAAGGTGATCTTNNCAGAAACGCGTTGGCGGCGTATTTGATCATCTCGGCGCTTTCCAGATCCGTATAGACGATCGGCGCCTCGCGCAGGCTGAGCGGGCGATAGATTTCCGCCATCACCGCGCGCGCGCGGTCGTTTTCCACGCCGACCACCACCCGGTCGGGGCGCATGAAATCCTCGATCGCGGCGCCTTCGCGCAGGAATTCCGGGTTCGACGCGATGTCGAAATCGGCCTCCGGCGCGGTTTCGGCGATGATCCGGCCCACCTCGCGGTTAGTGCCCACCGGCACGGTGGATTTGGTCACCACGACCGTGTAGCCATCCAGGTTCTGGGCGATTTCCTTCGCCGCCGCATAGACATAGGTCAGATCCGCATGGCCATCGCCACGGCGGGTGGGCGTGCCGACCCCGATAAAGACCGCATCCGCATCCTTCAGCGCGCTTTTCAGGTCGAGCGTGAAATGCAGCCGCCCGGCGGCCACGTTGCGGGCCATCACCTCATCCAGGCCGGGTTCATAGATCGGGACGACGCCGTTCTCCAGCGCCGTGATCTTGGCCTCCTGCTTGTCGACACAGACCACGTCATGGCCGAAATCCGAAAAACACACACCGGACACAAGGCCGACATAGCCGGTGCCAATCATTACTACTTTCATCGCCTGGTTCCGCTCACAAACTTCATACCATCGTCGGTTTAGCGCGCCGGACCGTCTTCCGGCAATTCATTCCGGGGACCGCCCCGTTACCGTTCATATCCCGGGCGCTGATGCCAGGCCCAGGCCGTCGCGATCATCTGTTCCAGGGTGGAATGATCCGCCTTCCAGCCCAGCTTTTCCGCAGCCTTCACCGATCCCGAAACCAGCGCGGCGCAATCCCCCTCGCGGCGCGGACCGTCCACCGCCGGGACCGGCTCTCCGGTCACCCGGGCCACCGTCTCCACCACCTCGCGCACCGAAAACCCCCGGCCGGTGCCCAGGTTGAACACATCCGACGCCCCGCCGTTCAGCAGGTGTTCCAGCCCCAGGATATGGGCCGCGATCAGATCGCTGACATGCACGTAATCGCGCACGCAGGTGCCGTCCGGCGTCGGATAATCCTGGCCGAAGATCGTCAGCTTGTCCCGGCGCCCGCGCACCGCATCCAGCGCCAGCGGGATAAGATGGGTTTCGGGGCGGTGAAATTCGCCCACCCGGGCATCGGGATCCGCGCCAGCGACGTTGAAATAGCGGAAGAAGACATGGTTCAGCACCACCCCCGGCGCGGCCGCGAAATTGCGGATCAGGTCTTCGACCGCGCGCTTCGACGCGCCATAGGCGTTCATCGGGTATTGCGCGCAGGATTCATCCAGCATCACCCCGTCCTGATCGCCATAGGTGGCGCAGGTCGACGAAAACACCAGGTTTTCCACCCCCGCCGCAGCCATGGCTTCGACCAGCCGGAGCGAGCCGATGACATTGTTGTCCCAGTAAAGCCCCGGATCGCGGCTGGCCGCGCCCACATCGCTGAGCGCCGCGAAATGCATCACCGCCACCGGCTGGTGCCGGGTCAGGACCGCCGCCAGCCGGTCGGGATCCCGCAAATCGCCTTCCTCCAGCGGTCCGAACTGCACGGCATCATGCCATCCGGTGACAAAATTGTCATAGGTTACAGGGGTGTACCCGGATTCGGCCAGCGCCTTGCAAGCATGGGAGCCGATATAGCCCGCCCCGCCCGTCACCAAAATCGTTTCGCTCATCTGTCCGCCGCTTACACATCCACCATTGCCCCGCCGGCACTTTACTGCGCCACCGGCACCGACGCCATACAAGATGGCCCGGCACGCCGGGACCGCCACGTCGGCCTATCGTTGCGGTCCCCGCAAAAAGCGCTTGCCCGACGCGCGCCTGTGTAACACTGTCGTCGGGCAGTGTTAAATATTGATCTCCCGTGTGCACATGAGTAACGGCCCAAACCATCGGTCCGGCCCCGCCCGCCCTGACGCCCCGGTGCTTGCGGTCATCATTCCCCATTACAACGATCCCGTCCGGCTGGAAAAATGCCTGACCGCGCTGGCGCCGCAGATCGCCGCCGCCAACGGCCGCGTCGAATGCGTCGTGGTGGATAATGACAGCCCCTGCGACCTGTCGCCGGTCGCCGCCGCGCATCCCTGGGCCCGTCTGGTCACCGAACCCCGCAAAGGGGCCGCCGCCGCGCGCAATCGCGGCGTGACCGAAACGGCGGCGCCGGGGCTGCTGTTTCTGGACAGCGACTGCGTGCCCGGGCCGGACTGGCTGGCCACCGGGCTGTCGCTTGCCGGCACGCTGGGACCGGGAGGGACGGAATTGCTGGGCGGTCGGGTGGACACGTTCGACGAAACCCCGCCGCCCCGTTCCGGCGCCGAGGCGTTCGAAACGGTCTTCGCCTTCAACCAGCGCTCCTATATCCGCGACAAGGGGTTTTCCGTCACCGCCAACCTGCTGACCACCCGGGCGGTTTTCGACGATACCGGCCCGCTGATCGTCGGGCTGTCGGAGGATGTGGACTGGTGCCGCCGCGCCACCGCGAAGGGACATGCCCTGGCCTATGCCGACACGCTGCGGGTGTCCCATCCCACCCGGACCGACTGGGCCGCGCTGTCGCGGAAATGGCGGCGCACCACGCTGGAAGGGTTCCATCTGAACGGCACCGGCCCGGCGGCGCGGGCGCGATGGGCGCTGCGGGCGCTGGCCGTCGCCGCATCGGGTCTGGCGCATCTGCCGCGGGTCCTGACCTCGGACCGGCTGGCGGGCCCCGGCGAAAAGCTGGCCGCCGCGGGCATGCTGATGCGCCTGCGCACCGCCCGGGCCGTCTGGATGCTGGGGCAGGCGGCCTTCGGCGCCCGCTAAACAGCCGCGCCAGCCGCCGCTGACTCAGGGCTGCACGAACATGCCCGGGTAGCGGGTGGCCAGGATCTCGACATCCTCGTCGTAGCGGGCTTTCAGCCGGGCGGTATCGGCGGCCGACAGCGGCTGCAGGCGGCCATGTTCTGCCCCCGCCGGATAGGCCTTGTAGATCTCGCGCACCTTCAGGATGCGCTGGCGCTGCGGCAGCGCGGTGTCCAGCCGCTCGGCCTCGGCCACGCCGCGGGGGCCGGGCGACGCCGTGCCCTGGACCGGCGGCACATCGGGCAGGTCGCCGACCGCGCGTCCGGCATAGGCCGCCAGCAGATCGCGCCAGTGGTCCCGGTAATCCTCCTGCCGCCAGACCCGCAATTCGGCGCCGGGCAGGGCCGCGCGCACGCGCTCCACCAGCGTGACCCAGCTGGGCGGATCCGCCGCCATGTCGGCACAGATCCGCGCCATGCTGCCGGGCGGGTAGGGATCGCCCTTGAGCGCCTGCGCATAGGCCGAAGGCAAGATCCCGTCCAGCGACCGGATGCCCAGAAACAGGGTGGTCTTGTCCGCGCGTTTCATCAGGTGGCGCACCAGATGCAGCGCCCGGAAATCCGGGTAAAGCGGCCGGACCAGCAGATCGCGCGAATACCCCAGCAGGTCCTCATCCGACAGCAGCACCGTTTCCGGCCCCCGCCGCAACCCGTCCAGCGCCCGGTCGAAGCCGCGCGCCAGCGGCGGCGACCACAGCTTGCGGCGCCACGAGACCGTATAGGGGCGGGCGGCGTCGCGGAACGGATAGACCGGCAGGTAATCGACCCCATGCGCCAGCAGCGTGTCGCGATGCGCCAGCAGCGTGTGCTGCAGATGCGATGTGGCGGTCTTGTGGGCGCCCAGGTGAATACGCCATTCGCGCACCGGGCCGGGCCGGGCCGCCTCAGCCATTGCCGCCAACGGAGGCAGGGGCCGGGGCGGAGGCGGGCAGGATGTCCAGAACCTCCTGCGCGCGGGCCAGTTCCTCGGCGGACCAGTTCCAGCGCAGTTTCTGGAGCGGCACCGCGCCGCTGGACAGCGCGGCGCGGATGGCCGCCTTGTCGCGCCCGCCCTGCACGTAATCATGCACCAGATGCGGCGCATAGGCGCCCAGCTTCGGCATCGCGTCGAAGGCACGCCGGACCGAGCGGTCGGTCAGGCGCAGATATTCCAGGATCAGGTGCACCCAGTAATAATCATGCGGTTTGCGGCGGCCGTCCCAATAGGCGAAGCTCTTTTCCTCCCACGGGGCGATGATGGCGCCTTCGGGTTCGGAGGCCAGAAACCAGCTGGTCATGATCCGGTGCACATTGGGCAGCACGAACCACTTGTCGGCCTCGGTCCACAGAAAGGCGAAAAACCCGTGCCGGGCCACCGGCGGCAGCCAGTCGTCCAGCGGCTTCAGGCAGATCACGGTGGCATCGACCCAGACCCCGCCATACCGGCGCAGCAGCCGCAGCCGTACCAGATCGGAATAGGCCTGCACGGTGATATGTTCGCCCGGCGGCGGGATCACCCCGGCCGAGGCCGCGATCCAGTCGCCGTCCAGAACCGTCACCTCCCAGCCCGGGTTCAGGTCCCGCCAGCTGTCGATACAGGCCTTGACCACCGGCGGGGCGGTCGCCTCACCGGTATCCCAGTAGATCCAGATTTTCCGGGGAATGCGGCGTGGCAGCGCCGTTTCGAACCCGTCCCGCCGCCGACCGGTGATCTTCCGGATGGCCCGGCGCGCAAGACTGCGGGATTTCTTCGCCCAGACCAGAAGCGCATACAGCCCAATCCAGGCCTTTTCGAGGGACATGTCGCAAAACCCTGCACTACCTATACCCTCCTGCGTGTACTGGATCCGGAAGTTCATTCCAAGCCTTGAGCCCGCCATGGGACCGCATACCGCCCCGCCGCGGATGAGTTCATCTTCGGTTTGCATCTGCGCGCGTATAAATGCCGCGAGAAAAGAAGGCGATGCGCCGACTGTTGCCGCCCTGCCGGGGGCGGGGCGCAGTATGCCCTTCCTCTCGACAGCTTCCGGTGGTACCGGTATGTTTTGATGGTGTGGGCCCCCGCCACCTTGGACCGCGGAAGCGGGGCGTCATGAGTATATGACGGTCTGTTCAGGAGTGTGCCCCCGTGTTGAAGTGGCTTGTCCCATTCACAGGCGTTCTGGTTTTTGTTGCATTTTTCTGGGGCTTTGCCAGCGCGCGCTACCACGTTTTTCCCTATGATCAGATCATCGCGCTGACCCGCCCGGCCCCCGCGTCGGCGCCCGCCGCCAGCGTCGCGGACGGGCAGGGCGCCGAAGGACGGCCCGCCTATCCGCCCATCGCGTCGGATGTCACCCATAGCTGCATCCCGGCCTCCGGACCGATCTCGACCGCCTTCGGCAACAACCACGACGTGGTCTATCTGCCCGGCACCCCGGGCAGTTCCTATGCCCATTACCTGCATATTTCCGGCAATGGCGGCACCGGACAGCTTTACGGCGCCCAGACGCTCAGCGCCGAACCGGATGCCTGGGAACTTCTGGTCGAGGATTACTTCGTCACCAAGGAATACGAGCTTGACGACGCCATCCTGATCGACGGCACCCATTACATCTTTGAAAACCATGTGATCTATGCGCTGGACGGCGACCCGGCCACCGGATCCGGCAAATGGGACGCGGTGGCCTCCTTCCCCGATTTCGTGGATGACGTGGCGGTCTATTTCGATGGCGAAACCGTGCATCTTTACGGCGAATACGGCGATTATCCGGACCGGCCCGACGGCGCGACCATCGCCTATCTGACATCGGACCGGACGTTTTCGAACTGGACGCTCAAACATACCGCCATCGCGGATCCCAATGTCTATCACGACATCGTCTGGGGGGTGGGCGACCCGTCCCTGATCGAAACCGATGCCGGGCTGCTGATGCTGACCGATCTGGAGGCCGATGGCGTTCCCTACAAGATCGCGCTTTGGGAAAGCCGCGGCTTCGGGCGGGTGTTCAACTTCGCCGGCATCCTGGCCGAGGCCGCCCCGGGTACAGACACGCTTTACAATTTCCGCGTACAGGATGGCGAATTCGTCCCCGGCCCGGACGGCAAGGTCTTTCTGTTTGCGAACTGGCGCGACATCGACGGGATTCCCGGCAAGGATCTTCCCGCCTTCCCGGATGGCAAGACCCGGGTCATCGGAGGATATGTCTGCACCTTCGGGTGAGGTTTCGTGAACCTGTCATGAAACCGGCATGGGAACTGGCAAGGAAGACCTGGATGACCCCTCCCAATCTCAAGGAGAGCGCAATTGCTGAATAAAGCCGTTTCCGATTGTCCCGTGCTCGTCGTTGATCTGGACGGAACGCTGCTGCGCTCGGACATGCTTTTCGAAACCTTCTGGAACGCGTTCAGCCGGGACTGGCGGACCCCGTTCCGGGCGGTGGCCGCGCTGCGCGGCGGCAAGGCCGCCCTGAAACGGACCCTTGCACAGCACAGCGCCGTCGATGTCGAAACCCTGCCCTATGACCCCGAGGTCATCGCCTATGTGAAGAACTGGCGCGCCCGGGGCGGGCGGACCGCGCTCGTCACCGCCAGCGATTCCGAACTGGCCGCGAAAATCGCCGCGCATCTGGACATTTTCGACGATGTGCAGGGATCGGACGGGGAACAGAACAACAAGGGTCCCGCGAAAGCGGCGCTGCTGGCGGAGCGTTATGGCGATACCGGCTATGCCTATATGGGCGACACCCATGCGGATCTGCCGGTCTGGGACGGTGCCCGGCTGGCCATCACCGTCAATGCCCCCGCCGGGCTGCGGCGCCAGGCCGATGCGCTCGGCACCGCGGTGGAACACCTGTCCACCGTGCCGTCTTCGGCCGCGCCCTATCTCAAGGCGCTGCGGCCGCATCAGTGGCTGAAGAACATCCTGATCTTCCTGCCGCTGCTGGCCGCGCACCAGTATGACGGCATCACCTTCCTGAAAAGCCTCTTCGCCTTCGCCGCCTTCTGCATGGTGGCGTCCAGCGTCTATGTGCTCAACGACCTGCTGGATCTGGCGGCGGACCGCGTGCATCCGCGCAAATGCAAGCGCCCCTTCGCCTCGGGCAGCGTGCCCATCGCCCATGGCACATGGCTGGCCGGCGGGCTGCTGTCCTGCGGCACCGTCATCGCGATCTTCCTGGGCGGGCCCTTTCTGGCGGCGATGGTGCTGTATTACATCGTCACCACCGCCTATTCGCTGTATCTCAAGCGCCAGGTCATCATAGATATCTGTGTCCTGGCAGGGCTTTACACGATGCGCATCGTCGCGGGCGGGGCGGCGACCGGGATCCCGCTTTCGGTCTGGCTGCTGGCCTTTTCCATCTTCTTCTTCTTCTCGCTCGCCGCGGTGAAGCGTCAGGCCGAACTGGTGGACAGCGCCGAACGCGGCAAGCTGGGCGCCAGCGGGCGGGGCTATCATGTGGACGACCTGCCGCTGATTTCGCAGATCGGCATCAGTTCGGGCTATGTCTCGGTGCTGGTGATGGCGCTTTACGTGAACTCGCCCGCGGTCACCAAGCTCTATACCTCGCCCTCGGCGCTCTGGGGGATCTGTCTGGTGCTGCTCTACTGGGTGACGCGGATGGTGATGGTCACCCATCGCGGGCAGATGCATGACGATCCGGTGGTCTATGCCGCCAAGGACCGGATCAGCCAGATCTGCGCCCTGATCATCTTCGCCTTCGCCATGGGGGGCGCCCTGCTGTGACGCTGAAAACGCTCATCCTGCGCTATGCCGCCTTCGCGGTGCTGGCCACGCTGGCCAATCTGGCGACGCAGCGCCTGATCCTGACCGGCGGCGACACGACCGTCCATTTCCTGCTGGCCGTGGCCGGCGGCACGCTGGTCGGGCTGGTCATCAAATACCTGCTCGACAAGCGCTGGATCTTCTATGACACCGGCAGCGGGCTGAAGGATCATGGCCAGAAATTCACGCTCTATACCGCGATGGGCCTGATCACCACGGCGATCTTCTGGGGCAGCGAAACCCTGTTCTGGGCGATCTGGCACACCGATGCCATGCGCGAACTGGGCGCCGTGCTGGGGCTGGCCGTGGGCTATGTCACCAAATACAATCTCGACCGCCGTTTCGTGTTCACCGATGCGGCCCTGGCCCGGGAACAGGCCGCGTGAAGCTGGGCGGCTGGGGACGCTTTCCGGTTCTGGAAACCACGCTGACGGCACCGCGCGACACCGCCGCCCTGGCCGCGGCGCTGGACGGAACCGCGGTGATCGCGCGCGGCAACGGGCGGGCCTATGGCGACAGCGCCGTCAGCCCCCGGACCACGGTGCAGATGCGCCATTTCAACCGCCTGCTGGCCTTTGACGACAGCACCGGACAGCTTGTGGCCGAAGCCGGAGTGCTGCTGGCCGATGTGATCGCCGCCTTCCTGCCCCGGGGCTGGTTTCCCATGGTCACGCCGGGCACGAAATTCGTCACCCTGGGCGGCATGATCGCCGCCGATGTGCATGGCAAGAACCACCATTGCGACGGGTCCATGGCCGCCTGCGTGGACTGGATCGACATCATGGACGCGACCGGCGCCGTGCAGCGCTGTTCCCCCCATGACAATGCCGATCTGTTCCGCTGGACGCTGGGCGGCATGGGGCTGACCGGCATCATCCTGCGCGCCGCCATCCGGCTGCGCCCGGTGGAAACCGGCTGGATCCGGCAATCCCTGCACCCCGCCCCGGATCTCGCTGCCGCCATGGCCGCCTTCGAAGCCGCCCAGGACGCGACCTATTCCGTGGCCTGGATCGATTGCCTGCGCCGGGGCGACGGCATGGGCCGGTCGCTGGTCATGCTGGGCGAACACGCCCCCAGGAACACGCTGCCGCCCAGATGGCGGGCCGACCCTTATGCCTTGGCGCCCAAACGCACCCTGTCGGTGCCCTTCGATATGCCCGGCTTCGCCCTGAACGGCGTGACGGTGCGCGCCTTCAACCAGCTCTATTACTGGAATGGCAGCCGCAAGGCCGGCACCGCGCTGGTGGACTGGGACAGCTATTTCTATCCGCTCGACGCCATTCTGGGCTGGAACCGGATCTATGGCCGCCGGGGGTTCCTGCAATTCCAGTGCGCACTGCCGCTGGAGGCGTCGGAAGCCGGGCTGACCGCGCTTCTGCGCGCGATCTCGGATGCCGGGGCCGGGTCCTTCCTGGCGGTGCTGAAACGCTTCGGCGCCCAGGACAGCCCGTTCTCCTTCCCCATGCTGGGCTATACCCTGGCGCTGGATTTCCCGGTCACGCGCAAGACCCTGGACCTGATGACCCGGCTGGACCGGATCACCATCGACCATGGCGGGCGGTTCTATCTGGCCAAGGACAGCCGCATGACCGCCGAAACCCTGCGCGCCTGCGACAGCCGGACCCCGAATTTCATTGACATGCGCGACCGCACGAACGCCCGCGACCGGTTCCGGTCCGCACAATCCGAAAGGCTGGCACTATGAACAAGGGCAGTGTTCTCATCCTCGGCGCCCGGTCGGACATGGCCCGCGCCGTGGCCCATAAATTCGCCGCCGACGGCCATCCGATCCAGCTGGCCGCCCGGCAGACGGACAGTCTGGCCGACGATGTCAGCGACCTGAGCCTGCGCCACGGGGTGCCGGTCACCGCCCATGAATTCGACGCGCTGGACACCGACGGCCATGCCGCCTTCCTGGACGGGCTGCCCGAACTGCCCGACATCGCCATCTGCGCGGTGGGCTATATGGGCGATCAGGCCGAAAACGAACGCGATGCCGCCGCCGCGGCACTGGTGATGCGCAGCAATTTCGAAGCCCCCGCCCTGATCCTGGCGGCGCTGGCCAACCGGTTCGAGGCCCGCGGATGGGGCACGCTGGTGGGCATCAGCTCCGTCGCCGGCGATCGCGGGCGGGCCACCAATTACGTCTATGGCGCGGCCAAGGCCGGCTTCACCGCCTTCCTGTCGGGCCTGCGCAACCGGCTGGCCAAGAAGGGCGTGCATGTGATCACCGTGCTGCCGGGCTTCGTGGCCACGAAAATGACCGCGGGCATGGATCTGCCCGGACCGCTGACCGCCGCCCCCGAAGAGGTCGCCGACGCCATCGAAAAGGCGGTCCGCAAGGGCCGCAACATCCTTTACGTGCGCCCGGTCTGGTGGCTGGTCATGATGATCATCCGCAACATCCCCGAATGGCTGTTCAAGAGACTGTCCCTATGACCCCGGGCACGGCGTCCCGGATACCGGCAGCCCTGCATCCTTTCTGGATCACCTTCCTGGCCTGCCTGCCCATCCTGATCCTGCGCGATCCGGGGTCCTTCCTGGCCCCCCCGGTCATGCTGGAGGACGCGGTCGAGATGCTGTCCTATTACTACCGCGCGCCCGCCCCCGAAGAGATCTTCCGCTTCTATAACGGCTATACCTCGGTGGGGCCGAACATCATCGGCTATATCGCCGGGCAGGCGCCGCTCTGGATCAGCTCCTATATCCTGCACTGGGTGCCCATCGCCATGGCCGCGGCCACCTTTTCGGCGATCCAGATCCGGGGGGTCGATCTGTTCGGCCTGGACCGGACCGCGAAATTCCTGATCGCCCTGCTGCTGTGCCTGCTGCCCATGGCCAACTGGGCGCTGGTGTCCAACACCACCTACATGCTGTGGAACGCCCTGATCTTTTCCACCGTCCTGATCCTGCTCTGGACCCCGGGGCGGGGCTGGGGCACGACGGCGCTGATGGGAATGCTGCTGGTGTTCAGCTGGACGCATCCGCTGTTCATCGTGCTGGCCCCGGCGCTGGCGGTGCGCGTCTTCACCGCGGCCGAGATCCGGCACAGGATCTGGTTCGCCGCGATCCTGGTCAGCGTTCTGGCCTATATGGTGCTGGGGCTCGATATCGCCGCGCGCCCCGAAGAGGTGGAAAATGGCGGCCCGGTCCGGATCGTACTGGACTCCGCCCTGCTGTTTTTCTCGCGCGGGATCTTCGAGCCTGTGTTCTCAAGCCGCCTGCGCAGCCTGATGGCCGATCACGGGCTGTTTGCCGCCACCGTCGCGATCGGCGCGGCGCTGATGGCCGCGGCCCTGGCCGTCGCCGCCCGGCACCGGATCTGGACCGACCGCGCCGCCCTGCGCACCACGGTGCTGCTGCTGCTTTTCGCCGGGCTCTACACCGCCGCCTCGGTGGCCTCGGGCAAGGCGCTGCTCCTGTCCGGCTGGGGGCAGCGTTATACCTATCCCGCGGGCTATCTCGTCATGCTGCTGGCCGGGGCGGGCACACTGGCGCTGCTGCGCGAACGGACGGCACGGCACAGGATCCTGGCGATCTCCGGCGTCGCGCTCTATCTGCTGGCGCTCAACATCGTCGATCTGGGCTATTACCGCACCGCGCCCGCCGAAAGCCGCGCGGTGCAGGGCTTCCTGCGGCAGGTGGAGGATCTGGCCGCGCAGGACGCGCCCTATTGCGGCCGGCTCGAACGCGGGCGCTGGTCGATCACCCTGTCCGAAGACTGGTCCGCGGACCGCGACTGTCCGGTCCTGCCCGCCGGCGGCTGAGCCGCCGTCCGGCCGTCAGACAGGCCAGAAGCAGCCCCGTACAGGCCCCCATGGGCGGCACCGGGATCGCCGCCAGCCCCGGCACGCCCTGGGGCTGGGGGGTGTCCTCCAGCCGGATCAGCAACTGATAAGGCCAGGCGTCATAATCGAACAAGGTCGTCAGAAAGACCGTCGCATTATAGTTCAGCCCGTTATGCGCCAGCACGCCCGCCCCGGCGAAAAAGATCTTGCCCACCCCGTCATCATAGTTATGGACCAGCCCCGGCACAGTCACGACCACCGCGCCCAGATCCAGGACCAGCCCCGTGCGGTCGCAGGACCCCGCCGCCCCGACATCCTGCGAGTACCAGGGCAGCACGTCATGGACCCAGTTTCCGTAATTCAGCGTCAGATGCGGCGCCGCCACGGTGTCGAATTTCGGCACCCGGATCTGGAAATTGCAGGCCACGGATCCCGCCTGGTTGAACGCGATGGGAAACCCGCCTAGAGGCGCAAGGGACAGCCGCCCCAATACCCCGAAGGCGTTCACCACCTGGCCCGAAAGCAGCACGTTGTCGTGATAATGCTCCAGCGCCGGGAATTCGCGGCCATGGGCGGCGGTGCCGGTGATCTCGATCCCGCCGATGGTGGCCGCCCGCGCAGGGGCGCAGAACACCAGCGCGGCCAGAAGAGCCGTGCAGAAAATTTTCATGGGCGTCATCCGAAAAACCGCGGGCACGCCCGCGCGGGTTGAAAAGCGTTAACAAAAGGTTAACACCCTTCCCCCCTGGAGTCTTCGCCTTTGTGGATTGTTGGTTACGAGGTCAGGCAGGCCCGGTCCGGTCCACCGTGGCCCGGGACCGGTGCCCGGCCACGGCGGCGCGGACGGCCTTGATCCAGCCTTTCAGCGGCGAGGGATGGCTGCGCGCCGACGCCGCAAGCGCCCCCCAATAGCCGCCGCCGCCCTGGCCGCGGATCAGCCCGGCCCGCTGCAACAGCGCATCCGACAACGCGCGGGCGGCCAGCGCCCGGTCGTTCGGATCCTGCGCCCGGGCCAGAATGCCCCGGAAATGGCGCAGCTTCAGATCGCTGGCCAAAATCGGGTCGCGCCCGCGCAGGGCCGACAGCGCATCGTCATCCCCGGCCCGCCGAATCACCTCGGCCACCACATCGCCGCGCACCAGAAAGGGGCCGCGATCGGCCATGCGATGGGCCAGTTCGGTGTCCTCATCGGTGGGAAAGCCGGTATCGAACCCGCCCAGATCGGCGAAGACATCGCGCCGGAACGCCGCCCCGATCAGAAAGAAGGAATGCAGGAACAGCCCCAGCGGCCGGTCCACGCGCCGGACCGGGCCGGGCGGCACCGCGATGCGCGCCACTGAAAAGAAATCCCGGTCATCGCCCACGCCCCGGAACATCACATTGGCCACATGGGCGACCGCTTCGGGCGGGGCGGCGGCCAGATCGCGGCGCAGCAGGGTCATCCGCTCCGGGCGCCACAGATCGTCGGAATCCAGAAAGGTCAGCCAATCGGCGGTCGCCGCCGCCGCCCCGGCATTGCGCGCCGCCGAGGCCCCGGCATTGTCCTGGGCGATGACCCGGATCGCATCGCCATAGCGCGACAGTACCTGCAACGTGTCGTCGGTGCTGCCGTCATCGACGACGATCACTTCTTCGGGCCGGGCTTCCTGTGCCAGAATGCTGTCAATCGCCTCGCACACATGCCGGGCCCGGTTATAGGTGGGCAGCACGACCGCCACGCTGGGGGTCTTCGCTTTTGTGCACATGAAATAAACCCGATCACAAGACGCTGCCGCGACCATAGCGGGACGCGGGACGCGGTTCAAATTCTATCCCGCCAACGGGCGGAACCGTTGCGTGCCGAAGAAAACGGGCTAGAAGGGCAGCATCCATGAGATATGTTATGTAAGCGGTGGCGAGATGACGAAACCGAAACTGATCCTTTGCGTCGGCCTGCAGCGGTCGGGCAATCACGCGATCCTGGGCTGGGTGGAAGCCCTGTTTCCCGGCACGGTGTTTCACAACGACCAGTTCCACGACCTGTTCGCCGATGAGTCCGCCCTGCGCGCCCGGCTGGCGGAACACCCCGCCCCCTGCACCATCGTGTCGTTCGAGGATTCCGCCAACCGGACCCATGCCCCCGACCGCCTGCTGCTGGACAGCATCGCCCCGCTGCCCGCCGCCGTGGCCGATGCCTATGACGTCCACCGGCTGGTGATCCTGCGCGATCCCTATAACACTTGGGCCAGCCGGGTTGCCGCGAATGCCCGCACGGCCGAATTCGGCCGCCCCCTGACCAGCAACCCGTCCTGGGACCTGTACCGGGAAAACTGGCTGCGCCTGGCCGCGCTTGACGCCGACCCCGACTGGCAGGTGATCCTGTTCAACCGCTGGAAGGACGATACCGGCTATCGCCGGGCGATCTGCGATGCCCTGGGCGGCACCTATGGCGAAGAGGCGCTGGACCAGGTGTCCCATCGGGGCGGCGGGTCATCCTTCGAAGGGGTGCCGCGGCCAAGCTATCTGGGCATGCTGCGGCAATTTCCGAAATACCTGTCCGGCCCGTTCCTGCGCCGCCTGACCGCGAACCCGGCCTATTACGTGAAACGCTTCATCGCCCCGCCGGCCAAGGGCAGCACCATGCAGGTGGACAAGCGCTGGACCACCCTGATCGGCAAGCCCGAAAGCGCGGCCCTTCTGGCCGACCCGGATCTGCGCGCCGTGACCGCCCGGCTGTTCGGCGCCAAGGCGCTGCCGCCGGAACCCGAGATGGCGCCCGACACGGGAACCGGGTCCGGATCGGCGGCAGCCTGACCGGTCACAGCTTGCGCAGCGCGGCCCGGGCCCGTTCCAGCAGCGCGTCATCCACGCTCGTGCCGTTCAGGACCAGCGTGATCTTGCGCCCCCGGCGCTCGGCGCTCAGCGCGACCCCGGGGGCGATGACCTCACCGCCCTGTTTCGCGCGCGAAACATCCGTGCGCGGCAGGCGGGCCAACCGTTCCAGCAGGCGGAGTTCCGCATCCGCGCTGGCCGGTCGCGCCTCGGCCAGCGCCGCGCGCAACGGCACCCGCCCCCCCATGCGCAGGCGGCCCACCAGCGCCAGCCCCAGCCGTTCGGGGATCTCGGTGGGAAAGTTCAGCAGATCGCCAAGCTGTTCGTGGATGTCGATGAAGCTGGCGATCTTGGATCGCTTGGCCCGGCTCGCCGTGGCGAACAGCACCCGCAGCGCGGCGGACTGATCGGGAAAGATCCCGCGCCGGACCGATTCCGCCACCAGCCGCGCGCGTTCGTAATAGCTCAGCCCGACGCGGATCTCGTTCTCTTCCACCATCGCCACATAGGCATCGGCCGCCGTGCCCGGCGGGCTGATCAGCGCCCGCAGGGTGGAATAGCGCAGCTCGCCGGTTTCCTTGTAAAGCTCCGACAGGGCGCGCAGGCGCCGCCAGCCGGAAATCAGCCCGAACCGATAGGGCGCGGCACCGCCTTCATCGCCGGTATCGGGCTGCAAGGGCATGATCTGGGCCGGGATGCGCTGCCCGTGCTCGCGGATGGAGGCTTTCAGCGCCGCGATCTCTTCGGGATCCAGCGCCACCCTGTCGCGCACCAGATGGCCCGGCGCGATATCGGCCAGCGGCACATCGACGACCATGCGGCCTTCGTCGCGGGCCGCCTGCATGCCTTCGGACAATTCCCGCAGCGCGGCGGCCTCGGCCGACTGGCCGGACACCCGCGCGATGGGCGGCGGCGCGGCCGGACTGGCGGCAGGGGCGGAAGCGGGGGCGAGATAGCCGGGCTGGGCGGGCGTCAGACGGCGGCGGGCCATGCGGAGCTCCTTTCACGGCAGGACGGGCGGAACGGCGGAAGGTAACGCGGCGGGCGGGCCCGTTGCCGCCGCCGGACAGCGACCGACCGCAGATGTTTCGCACGCGAAACACCGTCCCGGGCGGCGCGGCGGGGGGTCATGCCGCCCCCGCTTTCAGGTCCAGTTCGTCGCGGCGCCAGGCGCCGATGAGCAGTTTCTTGAACATCGCATAGGTGGCGTCGAAGGTTTCGCGCCCCCGGATATAGGTCTCGCGGTTGAAATCGCGGTAATCGGCTTCATAGATGCCGGACACCTGTTCGCCGGCCTGCCCGACCAGCGCGGTGAAATCCTGCCGGTAGGGGGACATGAACGGGCCCATATAGGTCTGCATCAGATTGGCCATCTCCATCTGCTGGACCCCGTCGAAGCGCGTCACCACCGCCCGCACCGCATCCCATTCGAACCGCAGTTCCGGGGTGCCGAGCGCGCGCGCGGCCAGGTTTTCGCCCTCTTCGATGGACCCGAACGTGGCGTGCAGCACGTCGAAGAACCGCCCCGTGCTGTCGAATTCCAGGAAAGACGCGCCCAGCGGCACCAGCAGGATATCCGCCGCCGCCAGCCCGTTGATGGTCAGATAGCCAAGCGCGGGCGGGGTATCGAGCACGATCAGATCGTAGTTCGACAGGACGTTGTCCACCTCCAGCCGGTTGATCAGCCCGTCCCAGAGCTTCCAGCTTTTCAGCGCCATGCGCCAGACCGGGATCTGGAACTCGGCCCAATAGAGGTTCAGCTGCGCGCCGATCAGGTCGATATTGGGCCAGTGGGTGGTCTGGATCACATCGCGGGCCGAAACCTTCAGCGCCTCGGCCAGCGTGTCGTCCAGCGACAGCGGCGGTTCGCCCCGGCCCATGCGCAGCCGGTTTTCCGCTTGCAGGCTTTCGGCGTAATCGCGGGCCAGCAACGGGAATACCGTGGCCCATTCATCTTCGACCCGGCCGCCGAAGATCGACGTCATCGACCCCTGGCTGTCCAGATCCACCACCAGCACCCGGTAACCGTCCAGCGCCGCCGACATGGCCAGATGCGCGGCGGTCGATGTCTTGCCCACGCCGCCCTTGAAATTGGCCACGGCGACGATCTTGGCGGGCAGACCTTCGGGGCGGTAGGGCAGGTAATGCTTGGCGCGGGAGCCTTCCGAGGCAAAGAACACGCGCAGCTTCAGAACCTCGTCCAGGGTGAACCACTTGGTGCCGCCTTCGCTTTCGGACCGTCCCTGCGGCAGATCCGGGTTGGCCTTCAGCACCCGGCGGAAATGCGGCGCGGCCACGGGGATCAGATAGCGGGTGACTTCCCAGGTCGAGAAGCGCCGCAATTCCTTGCGCCCCTCGACATTCAGCTGCTGGCCCACCGGATCGGCCCGGCCGCGGGCGGCCATCTCGGCGGCGGCGGCAAACCCGGCGGTGCCCACCGGCGCGCCCAGCTCGGCCAGCGCATCGTCGGGATGGATGTTGAAATAGGGCGGCTGCGTCTGCGGACCACGTCCTGTACCGCTGCGGGACAGCAGGGGCTTTCTGCTCATGATGGTCTGCCTTCAACCAGGGATAACGGCGTCATTGGGCGGTGGAAACAAGGGTCGAAGCGAGACTGGTCCCGCCGCCATATGCCGATTTAGCCCCAGTATACCGAAAAAACCGGCATATGGAACATAAATACACATCATCAGGATTTTTTCTAAGCAAAATAAAGGCTTGTGAATGGCGCGCCGGTGCCGGGATCTTCCGGCGTTTTTCCGGATTCTGTGTTAGATCAGTTATATTAGCAGTTAGCGTAGGCTGTGCAAAAATTTAATCCATTGATAGAAAACCATATTCCGGATTTTTTTTGGGCAAGGCGACTCCAGAACCACGAAAGACCGACTCCAGACCCCCGAAGTCGCGACTCCAGACCCCCGAAGCGTGCCGCGACCGCGCGCTTGAGTCGGATCCGCGGGTTTCGTAGTCTGGCGTAAATAAAACGACGAAACCGTCACGAGCAGTACATCATGCGTTCCTCCTCCCAGGCCGGTCTGCCGGCATCGGGACCGCGCGACTTCTTTGTCTGCGATATCGCCGGGGCCTTGCCCAAGGACGATATGGCGACGATGGAGCATCCGGTCTTTTCCCTGTCCACCCGTCCGGACCGGCGGGTGCTGCGCTATGACCACGGCGGCATCACGGTGGAGATCACGCCCTCGGTCAAAGGGCTGGCCACGATCCATGACAAGGATGTGCTGATCTACTGTGTGTCGCAGCTGGTGGCGGCGCTGAACGCCGACCGTCCGGTGGCGCGGCAGCTGGAGCTTGTGGCCTATGACCTGCTGACGGCCTGCGGGAGGGAAACCTCGGGCGATGCCTATCGCCGTCTGCGCGAAGCCTTCGAACGGCTTGCGGGCACGCGCATCGTGACCAACATTCCCACCGGCGAGACCGAGACCACCGCCGGGTTCGGGCTGATCGAGGAATGGCGGATCGTGCGCCGGACCCGGTCGGGGCGGATGGTCAGCGTGTCGGTGACGCTGTCGGACTGGCTGTATCGCGCGGTGCTGTCGCGGTCGGTGCTGACCCTGTCGCGGGAGTATTTCGGGATCCGCAAGCCGCTGGAGCGGCGGCTTTACGAACTGGCGCGCAAGCATTGCGGCCGGCAGGCCCGCTGGCAGGTGAGCATGAAGGTGCTGTGCGCGAAATCCGGCTCGGCCAGCCCGCTGCGGGTGTTTCGCAAGATGGTGCGCGACATCGCCGCCGCCGACCAGCTGCCCGATTACATGCTGGAGGTGGTCGAAGGCGATCTGCTGGTGGTGCGTCCGCGCGCCGGGGTGCTGGAAGAAGACGCGCCGCTGCTGGACGCGGCGGCCTATGACGCCGCCCGGGCGGCGGCGCCGGGCTGGGATGTCTATGCGCTGGAAGCCGATTGGCGCCGCTATTGGGGGGCCTCGGGCAAGCCGCGCCTGAAAAGCCCCGCCCGGGCCTTTGCCGGGTATTGCGCGAAACGGGCACGAGGGGGCTGACCGGCGGCGGGATGTTTCGCGCGCGAAACATCCCCGGGCGGCACCGTCATTCCGGCGCGCGCCCCCCTCCGGGCAGGCGCGCGGCGACGCGGCGCAGGACCCCCAGCACATCCTGGCGCATCTCTGGCGACAGGGCGATCCGCAGGGCGAAAATCAGCCCGGTCAGCACGCCCAGCCCGGCCAGATGCACCAGCGCGGGCAGGTCCGACAGCCAGGGGTTGACGAAGACGATCAGCGCCGCCGCCACCGCCACCGTGAAGACCATGCCGCCCAGGCTGGCGCGCAGGATGCAGTTGAAGGTGATCGGCGTGTAGCGCACCGCCAGCAGCATCGCCACGGGCAGGGTTATCAGCAGTTCGGTCAGCATATAGGCGGCGGTCATCGCCTCCAGCCCGTAATCCGAGGCGACATAGACCACCAGCGAGATCAGGGCGAGCCGGAACAGCGAGTTGAAGAAAAGCGGCTTGCTCTGCCCCGAGGCCAGGACGGCATAGCGCAGGCCCTGATTGGCGCTGGCGCGCAGGGTCAGGATGCTCATCCAGAACAGCAGCGGCGCGGCTTCCATCCAGGTCGGTCCCAGCAGGATGGCCACCAGCGGATCGGCCCCGGCGGCGATGATCACTGCCACGGGCTGAAGGATCAGGTTGGCGCGGCTGATCAGGCGGACGAACATCTTCTGCATGGCCTCGGGATCGTCCTGCAGCCGGCTCAGCGCCGGCACGAAGGTGCCCGACAGCGGCTGCATGATGCGCAGCGGCGGCAGGTTTCCCAGCCGCACGGCCCGGGTGTAAAGACCGGTGGCCGCAGGCCCCAGCTGCGCCCCGGCGATGGCGGTGCCGGAATACTGGATCAGCTTGTTCAGGATCCCCTGTCCGGCCACATAGCCGCCGAAGCTCAGCGCATCCAGCACCTGACGCGGGCGGGCGCGGTGCGGCCCCGAGGGCAGCCAGCCGGTGATGATTACGGCCAGCAGCATGGTGGCGGCCTGCGCGGCGATCTGCTGGGCCACCAGTGCCCAATAGCTCCACCCCATCAGGGCGGTGACGATGGCCACGGCCAGACCCGCCGCTTCGCCCAGAAGGATCAGGATCTCGAATTGCGGGATCCGCAGGCGGCGGCGCATCATCGCGCCGTACTGGCCGACCACGGCCGCGAAGACCACCGACACCGCGATCACCCGATAGACCGGGATCACCCGGGGTTCATCGAAAATCCGCCCCGCCAGGGTGGCGCAGCCGGCCAGGGCCAGGGCGGCCAGCACGGCGAAGGCCAGGTTCATCCAGAACAGGGTGGTGGCATCGATATGGGTGACGTGCCGGCGCTGCACGATGGCCTGGGGCAGGCCGAAATTCGACAGCGACAACGCCACCGCCACGGTGGGCATGGCCAGCGCGAAGATGCCGTATTCCGATGGCGGGATCAGGCGGGCGGTGATCATGATGCCGGCGAAAAGCATCACCATCTTCATCATCGAGATGCCCAGGATCAGGATCGAGGCATTGCCGATCCGCCGTCCCATGTCGCGCCTGAGAGCGCTGACATCGAAATAGGCGTCGCGCGGGTCCGATGGCCCGGATGCGGTGTCGCGCGATTCCGGTGCGCCGGGAGGGGAACCCTCTGAACTCATGTCAATCTCCACTCAACAGACCGGACGGGGACCGGTCCGGGAAAAGATACCGTAAAACGGGCAGGGGGGCAGGGGCCATTTCGCCTGTGTCCGCCGCCCGCGCGGAGGTCAGCCGTGTTGCGAGGAAGGCGGCGCGCGCAGCCTCGCGCTGCGGGACGCCGCGCTGGCGCTGGCACTGGCGGCGGCTCCGGCGGCTCCGGCCGCCGGGCGGTGGTGGCGCGCGGGAAAACGGGTATAGACCGGGCCGCGCGGCTGGGGCTCGGGCGTCTCCGCCGCTTCGGCCTCGGCATCGGGTTCCTTGGCATAGAACAGGAACATGCCCGAGCCGAGCATCATGTAGATGACCGTGGTCAGGTTGCCCCACAGATGCACGGTGGCCAGAACCAGCACGGTGCCCAGCATCAGGATGGTCCAGGACACCCGGATCCAGTAGAGATCCGATCCCTTGGTCAGGGGGTTCTTGCTGAGCGTGAACATCGGCACGAAGATTGCCGACAGGACGGATGCCAGGGTCGGGATGCCGAAATTGCCGCCCAGCACCAGCCAGTAATTGTCGATGCTGTTGGAATACTGCATCCAGTAGGGCAGCGGCCAGCGGCGCAGGCCATAGCCGAACAGGGGATATTTCCCCATCAGGTCGGTGCCGACCTTGACCATGATCTGGCGCGTATAGGCGTTATGGCCGCTGAAGGCGAGCTTCTCGGCCAGGGTGAAGAAGGCGATCTTGGTGGTGTTGAGTTCCAGGATGACATACAGCACCGCGCTGACCCGCGTCAGCAGCTTCCACTGGTTGTTCAGCTTCTGGAACATCACCGCATAGGCGATCAGCGCCAGCTGGAAGACGGTCGTCAGCAGCGGGCCGCTGGACAGTGAACAGAAGGTCCCGAAGATGACCAGCGCGGTGCCGATCAGGCGCAGGCTCAGGCTGACATGGTTGGTCAGGCTCAGGAAGAAGATCGTCATGCCCAGACTGCAATAGATGCCGAAATGGATGGCATGGGTCAGCACCACCTGGGCGCGGTTCAGCCCCATCCGGATCTGCACCCCGCCGCCGTTATAGCTGCGCAGGGAATCGAATTCCGCCAGCCAGGTCAGGATGAGCGAGGGCTTCAGAAACAGGGTTTCATAAATCGCCAGCGGCAGCAGCAGCAGCACCGTCAGGGGCAGCAGCTTGGCCAGCGCCATGAAATCCGCCGCCGACCGGATGGCGGCGCGTCCCACCAGATACCCGCCCAGCAGCAGCAGGATATTGGACCCGGCGAAGGTGATCATGAAGGAAAAGCCATGGGTGGCCGTGACCGCCATGCTCATCCAGACGCTGAAGAAAAGCATGGCGTAATCGGAATAGACCAGCCGGCCATAGGCCCCGGTGAGCCATTTGATCCCGATCACCGGCACCACGGCCAGCAGGAACAGGCGCAGGGGCGTCATCAGCAGGTTGCCAATATCGAACTGCACCGGCACCAGGGCCAGCAGGACCGTCATCGCCGCAACCCAGAACATTCCCGACCGTTCGCCCGCCGCTGCCTGCGTTGCGCGCGCGCCACCCGGGTTTCGCGTTGCCGCCGTCATATTCAGACCTCGCCCTTGTCTGCACCGCCGCACGCGGCCGGACCGGCCGCGTACCGCGTGTCACTTACTACAGATAGCTCTCTAACCCGTTTCCGCGCTCCGGGGCAGAGGGAATCGCAGGGCGGGACGGGCCCCGGCGCTAGGCGAACAGGTCGTAGCTGCCGGTTTCCAGCTCCAGGAAATGGACGGTTTCGATGCCATGGGCGGTTTCCGCATCGGCGGAGGTTTCTTCCTCCACGCGCAGGGACATGGACCCGTCGCTATTCTGGCGCAGCCGCAGCGCGGCGGTGTCGAGGTCGTTCGCAGTCTGCATTCCCGCGAACAGGGCCGCGCTGTCGGGATTGGCGACCGTCAGGGCCATCCAGGCATTGTCCATCTGCAATTCGGTGATCTGCCAAAGCCCGGTTCCCTGTTCCAGGGCGATCCAGTCGAGCGTTTCGGGGACATGGCCATCGTTGTACGATTCCTGTTCCTGCATGCCCAGGCGCAGCGAATCCGCGGTCACCTCATGCACCCGGGCGGTCACCGCCTGGCCGCCGTTTTCGCTGCTGACCTGCGCCAGAACCGTCGGCGCGGCGGAAAAACCGCTCAGGTCCACATCGGTGACGTCGTAATCCACCACCGTGGACCGGCCGACGGCAATCTTCTGTCCGTCCGCCAGGGTGTGCTCGCCCTCGGACGCCGCGATCCAGCTGACGGTTTCATAGGTGTGGCGGCCATCCAGGTAATCCCATTCGTCGATCTGGAATTCGAACCCGGTATCGGTCACATTGCGCACCCGGATGACAGAGGGCTGCTGGCCTGCGCTTTCAAGCGGTCCCATCACCACCCGGGCGTCGGGGATCGCTTCGTCGAAGGTCACCTGATGCCATTCCTTGCGGCCGCCCTGATCCACGGTCACCGTGCCGATTTCGATCTGCCCGCTGGGGACAAGGGCGGGCGGCGGGATGATGGCGGGCAGCGGCGGGGTCCCGATCTGCCCGCCGGTCATGTCATAGCTGGGTTCGTTAATGTCGATATCGAGCTTGTCGATCGTGCCGGTGAAGCCGGTATAGTCCTTGTGCGCCCCGATCAGGATCGTGGTGTCCAGATCCCCCCGCAAGGCGGCGTCCCCGCTATTGGCGACCTTCAGGTCGACACCGTCCACTGTCAGGGTCAGGGATTGCGCGGCACCGTCGAACACGACCTCGATATCGTGGAAATTGCCGTCCAGCAGGTTGGCGTTCGTGGTGATCGCGTTGCCGGCGGGCAGGTTGGGCATATAGACTTCCAGTTCGCCGCCGCCGGTGATGATGACGTTGAACACGTATTTGCTGCTGAGCACCGTGCCGCCGTCATCGGCCTGCAGCCGCATGGACAGCGACAGGTGATCGGCGGCCTCCATGGCCTGGCCGGTGCTGTAGGGCAGGGTGATCCGGGTGTTGGAGGTGAAGTCGAGCGCCCCGGAGCTGTTGAAGATGTCGCCGGGATCGCGCAGTTCGGCGATGCCTTCGTCATAGACCACAAGCTCGCCCGTCGCGCTGTCGAAGGACACCAGATCGGGACCTTCGATCACCGACACGATGTCGATGCTGTCCTGGGTGCCATCGGGCAGGGTGACCGTCAGCACCGTGGTATAGACGCCCGCCGCGCCATACAGGTGCGATGCCGTCGGACCGGTGCCGGATGTCCCGTCGCCGAAATCCCAGTGGAAGGTGGCGCCAAGCGCCGCCGCCGCCCCCAGCGGGCCGGCACTGAAGCTGCCATCGAACAGCACTTCGTTCAGAACCGCCCCGGTCTGCGGGCGGGCCAGCGCCGTCAGCTCATCGGGGTTGGTGTTATAGCGCAACAGATGCGATCCGGCCCCGGACAGGGTCACCGGGCTGTCCGGCACCATCTGCAGGTTCTCGAGCGCGCCGGTCGTGCCGCTCATCGCGTTGATGAAGATGTTGCTGTAATGGTTCGCCAGATGCGCGTCGGTTTCCTGCACCGCGACATTGCCATCCACGACCCAGCCCGCGGGAAACGTCGTCCAGGTGTCGAAATTATGGGCGATATTGTCCTGCAGGACGACCCCGGTGCTGTTCTGGGCGATGCTGATCCGCGGCGCGGCGCCGGAATCCAGCGGCACCAGAAGCGTGTTGTTCGACACCACCGCCCCGTTCGTGGTGTCCAGGGTGATGCCGTGGGAATGGCCGCCGACGATGACGTTGCCGGTGATGATCAGGTTCTCGAAGGCGATGCTGCTGCCATGCGCGGCCCGCGATTCCGCGTTATGGCTGATGAAGATGGACTGCACCGGCGTGCCGTCCCCGATATCGAGATAGTTGTCGCGGATGACGATGTTGCGCGGCAGCAAGGCGTGCTTGGTGCTCCAGATCTGGATCATGTCGGGATGATCCCCGGTCGCCATGTTGCGGCGGAAATCGTGGATATGGTTGCCCTCGACCAGAACGTTTTCCGAGGTGATGATGTTGAGCCCGTCCGACCGGATGTCGTGGATCTCGTTGCCGCGGATGATCAGCCCGTCATTGTTGGACGTGTTCATGGCTTTCCAGAAAGTGCGGATCTCGTTGTCTTCGATCAGCACGTTCTGGCTGCCATTCACCCGCAGGCCGCGGCCTGCGGGATAGCCGTGCCCGGGATCCGACGGATTGTCCATCTCGTCGCCATCCAGCAGGTTGTTGCGCATTTCGATATTGCGGCTGCCGACAATGGAGAAGAAGGATTGCCGTTCGTTGGCGCCCGGGGTGGCGACGAAATCCAGAAGCAGCCCGTCAATCGTGACGTTTTCGGCATTGGACACGGTCAGCCCGGTCAGCCGCGCCCCGTGAGTGTTTTCAGACACCAGCGTGACCATCGAGGCGTATTGCTGGGAAATGGTGATGCCGCCGTAATCGCCATCGGCCAGGACGATGGTTTCCCCACCCTGGGCGGTGCTGAGTGCGTTTTTCAGCTCGGTTCGGTCGCTGACATGAATCACGACAGGGGCCGGGCTGCTCGCCGGCAGCGGCTGAACCAGGTTTTGGCTTGCCATGGCGGTATATCCTTTGCATCGGCAGTCCGCCCGGCCCATTCTTGGGCCGCGGCCTGCTCTGATGCCCCCACAGGCGGGGTGTAGGAGAATGGCGTAAGTGAAGCCTTAAGATTTGCTGCTGCGCAGCGCTGTTTTTGGAACGGTGTTAACAAAGTGTAATGGCGCGGCTCTTGCCACGCGGGGTATCGACCCACTAGCATGCGCCCCGGACGCGTTCCGCCCGGTTTTCCCGCCGGCAGGGACAGGCATCGCGCACAATCAGAGGTATGGTTTTATGGGTGAGGCAAAGCCCCAGACAGCGAGTCCGGAACCGGCCGGTCTGGGGGTGGTGGTGGTGACGTACGACGCCGCCGATGTGATCGTGGGATGTCTGGAAAGCCTGATGGCGGCCCGGGGAACCGGGCCGGAAGCTGGCGACCTGCGGGTGGTGGTGGTGGACAATGCCTCCACCGACGACACGGTGCAGGTCATCCGGGACTGGGCCGCGGGCCGGGCGCCCTTCGCGCCGCCGGAGGGCGGGCTGCCCTTCGCCATGGCCCCGGTGGCGTATCCCGTGCCGCTGACCGAAGGCGGGCCGGATCTGGTTCCGGCCGCCGATGCCGGGATCACGCTGATCCATTCCGGCGCCAATCGCGGCTTTGCCGGCGGGGTCAATCTGGGGCTGGCGGCGCTGGCGCGCGATCCCGCGATCGGCCATTTCTGGGTGCTCAACCCCGATTGCATGGTGCCCGCCGCGTCTCTGGCGGCGGTGCGCGCCCGGCTGGCGGAGATCCCGGAATACGGGCTGCTGGGGGGGCGGGTGATCTATCTGGAAAGCGGTGTGATCCAGATGGATGCGGGGCTGATGAACCGCTGGACCGGGGTGACGGGCAATTTCAATTTCGGCGGTCCGCTGTCAAGCCCGCCGCCGCAGGCTTCGGACATGGTGTTCATCTCGGGGGCCAGCATGGTGGCCAGCCGGACCTTTTACGACACCGCCGGGCCGATGAAAGAGGATTACTTCCTGTATTACGAAGAGGTGGACTGGGCCCTGCGCCGGGGCGCGCTGCCGCTGGTCTATTGCCCGGGCTTCGACATCTATCACCTGGGCGGATCGTCGATCGGGTCGGCGGCGGTGGGGCGGCTCAGGGCGGCCCCGTTTTCGCTGTATTTCAAGCACCGGTCGCGGATCCGGTTCCAAAGACGGTTTCACCCCTGGGCGCTGCCGGTGGCCTGGGCGTTTTCGCTGGCACAGGCGGCGCGGACCGCGCTGCTGCGGCGGTCGCCCGCCGGCGCCTGGGCCATCCTGACCGGCAGCTTCGGGTTGCCGGTGCCGCGCGCGGTGCGCGCACGGCTGAACCCCGATGCGTGCGCCCACGCCTTCCAGCCCCGGCAGAAATCCTGAGCCCGCGGGCTCAGGGCCGCTCATACGCGCCCAGATCCGGGGCGCGTCCCTTGGGTCTGGGGATCCCGTCGATATCGTGCGGCGGGGCGAAGGCGGGATCGGCGGCGTCGATCAGGGCGCTGCCGGCGCGGGGGCGGTAATCGAAGACGGCCGGGTTTTCGAACAGGTCGTGCATCGAGCCGACCTTGAAATTCCGCAGCGGGCGGCCCTTGTTTCCGATGCGAAGCTGCATCGCCACATTGTTGGCGATGATGTTGCTGCCATCGCGGCTGGACTTGTCCTGCTGGATCCAGGGGCTGGTGCCGACCTTGCCGAACAGGTTGACCACGGTGTTGTTGACCACCCGGGCCCCATGCATGTCGTACATGCTGATGCCGTGATGCGCGCGGGCCGCGATCAGGTTGTTCTGGATGACCCAGTTCCGGAACGGGCCGGTGAACAGGCCGATCCCCTGCAGGGTGCAGCGCAGCGGGTGGTCCTGCGGTCCGGTCCATTCGATGATGCGGTTGCCGTCGATCACGACGCCGGTGATGGCCCCGTCGGGGTTGTTCTTGCCGACCCAGGACTGGATCCCGTCATCGTGGTTGCCATCCACCTTGACGCAGTCGCGGATGACATTGCCGCGAATTTCCGCGTTGCTGCCGAAGACGCGCATGCCGTCCTTGGAAAAGCCGCGAATTTCGTTGCCGAGCGCCTTCGACCCCGGCCCCGGCAGCAGCACGCCGCCGCCCACGCCGGTCAGGACACTGCCGCGCAGAACGCCGTCGCGCCCGCCCAGCCGCACGCCGACCCGGCGCTCGTCCAGCCAGGTCCGCGCATCCCATGACAGGTAGTTCGCGGCATCATGCGCGCCGCGGATATCGAGCGCGTCGAACACGATCCCGGACGTGTCTTCCATGGCCTGAACCAGAATGCCCTTCTTGCGGGGATCGTCCTGGCGGGGCCACACGTTCAGGTCGCGCAGGATCAGCCCGGAGCTGTTCTTGATCACCACCCGTTCCGCATGCGCCCGCCCGCCGGGGGCCGACATGAGCGTCAGCGCGGGCGAGAAATGCCGGTTGGTCAGGGTCAGATCGCCATAGGAGCCGGGCTGCAGAAGCACCCGGTCGCCCCCGCGCACCGTGTCGCTGCCCAGGGCCGCCGCCACCGACGGCCAGGGGCGTTCGGCGCTGCCATCGCCGGAGGCGGCGGCGGCGGACACCCAGTGATCCCGGGCCGCCGCGGGCAGGGCGGCCAGCGTCAGCGCCGCCGTCAGGATCAGGCGGCGGATCCGCGGCTTAAACATTGTGATACTCGCGATACCAGGCGACGAAACGGGCGACGCCGTCGCGCATGTCGGTGGCGGGGCTGTAGCCGGTCAGGCGCTGCAGCAGCCGCGCATCGGCCCAGGTCGCGGGCACGTCGCCCGGCTGCATGTCCATATAGATGCGGGTCGCGGCGCGCCCGGTGGCCGTTTCGATGGCGTCGATGAAATCGGTCAGCTTCTCGGATCGCGAATTGCCGATATTGACCACCCGCCAGGGGGCTTCGGGGCTCAGGCTGTCGCCGTCCACCGGCGCCGCGCCGCTGCCCGGGGCGGGCGGGGGCACGTCGATCAGCCGCGCGATCCCGTCCACCAGATCGCTCACATAGGTGAAGTCGCGATACATCTCGCCGTGATTGAACACCTTGATCGGCTCCCCCTTCAGAATAGCGTCGGTGAACAGATAGGGCGCCATATCCGTTCGTCCCCAGGGGCCGTAGACGGTGAAGAAGCGGAACAGGGTGGTGGGCAGGCCGTAGAGATGCGCCCAGGAATGGGTCATCGCCTCGGCCGCCTTCTTGGTGGCGGCATAGATCGTCAGCGGCCGGTCGGTGAGCTGGGTCTCGACAAAGGGCATGGCCTTTTCGGCGCCATAGACCGACGAGGTCGAGGCCATCAGGAAATGGTCCACCGCGTGGGCGCGGGCGATTTCCATGACGTTGAAGGTGCCCACCAGATTGCTGTCGATATAGGCGCGGGGATTTTCCAGGCTGTAGCGGACCCCGGCCTGGGCGGCGAGATGCACGATCACATCCGGCTCCGCCGCCGCCGCCGCGCCCTCCAGCGCCGCCATGTCTTCCAGCTGCGCCACATGGCCCCGATACCCGTCGCGGGCCAGCAGGCGGGCATGGCGCGCCTCTTTCAGGGCCCGCCCGCCGAAATCGGTCAGCGCGTCATACCCCACCACCCGGTGCCCCTGGTCGAGCAGCAGGTTGCACAGGTGAAATCCGATGAAGCCCGCGGCCCCGGTGACGAAGATGGTTTTCATGTCACGCCCTTGCCTGTCTTGCCGTCCAGCCCCCGGCCGGGCGCCGGACGGTCGCCGATCCGAACCGTCCGCCCGCAGGAAAGAGCACCGGGATTAATTTATCGCAACGATTCCCGCCGGGTCAGAGTGTCTTGATATAGGTATCCTGATCGATCTTGCCCCAGCAATACAGCCGGTTCAGGCAGGCGAAATCCCGGGCCAGGAACCGGCGCAGATTTGCCTGCGCCCGGGGATCGAGCGCCTTGCGGGCGGGATCGACGGAATCGCCGTGCTGCTTGTCCCGGCGTTCGATGCGCACCCCCAGCACCCGTTCGATATCGGCGTTGAGGTTTTCCTGCATCAGGACCTCGCGGATCTGGCCGGGGTCGATCCGGTCCAGCAGCGGATCCAGGTAAAAGGCGATGTTTTCACGGATATGGTGCATCCGGCCGAAGGCGTCGATCACCGCGCCATTGGGGGTGCCGTCTTCGGCATACAGATCATGCGCCAGATTGTTCAGGGTCTCGTACCGGGTCAGCAGGTCGAATTCGCCGGGCACGCGGTCGCGTTGCGCGCCATCGGTCACCACCAGCTTGTAACGCCAGTTGAAGGCCGAAACCGCCCGGCTGATCGGGCCGCGCGCGACGATGTAATAGCTCAGCGACGACCGGATCGGCGGGCGCCGGATATGGACGGAATGGACCTCCTGTCCCAGCGGGGTCTGTTGCAGCGCCTTGCGCAGCGACGTGCCGCCGCTTTTGCCCACATGGATCAGGACCTTGGCCCCGTCGGGAATATCGGGGTGGATGGCTTCGGCATCCATCCGCAGGACCCGCCGCGCGGACCGCGAGGCTCGGCGGATATTCCGCTTCAGTTCCGGGGGCATCTCATTCTCCGTCTTTGCTCTGGAACGGCATGACAGAAACCGCGCTGCCCGGGGCAGGCGGCAGCGGCTGATCTGTTTTTCGGATCAGGATTTCCTTGAACATCCCACATATCCGGCCGGACGGGGCCGCAATCATTCCACTTGTCACACGCGGGCCAGATTACACCATGCCGCAGGGGCGCGGCAAGTCCGGCAACCCGTTCCGCGCGATCAAGGTATACGGGTATCGCGGGGCGCCGCGCCGCCCGGCAATCCCCGCGGGTCACAACCTTAGGCCTTGCCATCCCCCTTTGGCCCTTTATACCGAAAACGTTGGATTTGACGACGGGTTCGGTCGGCGCTGCGGGCCGGCCCGGTTTGCCAGGGTGATGAGTGTGCCTAAGAATCTGGACCGATTTCTGTTTGCGGCCTCGGGATCGCTTCTTGTGCTGGGGCTGACTTTCGGGGCGGGCCTGTATTCGGGAGCCAGCCGGAACGGGATCTATAACGCCGCCGCGAAGCTGACCGATACCCTCTCCCTCGTCCTGGACGAACGCGAAAACCTGGTCCCGGGCGGCGATCCGGTGCGCTATCTGCAGCCCGCGCTGCGGCCGGGCGACGGGGTGACGGTCAACACGCGGCCGGATAATGGCGATCTGATCTTCCTGAGCGGCTTTTTCGACGGCACCACGGAATTGCGGCTGATCCGGCGCGACGGCACCGTCGTCGTCAAATGGCCGGTGCATTTTTCGCAGGATTTCCCGGACACGTCGCATCTGGTCCGGGTCCCGCAGACCGACCGCAACGTGGATCTTCACGGCGCGCTGGTGAACCCGGACGGGTCGGTCGTGTTCAATTACGAATATGCCGGCATGGTCAAGCTGTCCCGCTGCGGCGAACCCGTCTGGCAGCTGCCGCACCCGACCCACCATTCCGTCGAGAAGGCGGAAAGCGGCGGCTATTGGGTGCCGGGGCGCCAGTATCTGGCGCCGGGCGATGACAGGTTCCCGCCCTTCACGTCGCGCACCGATGGCGGCACCTATGAAGACGACCTGATCCTGAAAGTGTCCGAACAGGGGGAAATCCTGCTCGGCAAATCGATCCCGGAAATCCTGTATGAAAACGGGCTGAGCACGCTCATGACCGCGACGGGCAGCAATTTCCTGCGGGATTCGAGCTGGGACCGGGAACTGGTCCATGCCAACAAGATCGGCGAACTGTCGGTTGAAATCGCCGCGGCCTTTCCCGATTTCGAAGCCGGCGATCTCGTGCTGTCCCTGCGCGAATACAATCTCCTTTTCGTCGTCGATCCCGATGACTGGCGGATCAAGTGGCACCAGACCGGCCCCTGGGCCCGCCAGCACGACCCGGAATTCAATGCCGACGGCACCATCACCGTGTTCAACAACAATGCCTACCGGCTGGAGCTGAACGAAAACGGGCAGGTCGATCCCGGCGCGGACAAGGACAGCAACATCCTGCGGACCGACCCGCGCACCGGCGTAACGCAGGTGGCTTATGGGGATGCGCCGGGCCAGATGATGTCGTCGGTGATTCGCGGCAAGCACGATCCGCGCCCGGGCGGCGGCTTCGTGATCACCGAATTCGAAGGCGGCCGGGTGTTCGAAACCGATGCCGAGGGCGAGATCATCTGGGAATACATCAACCGCTACGATGAAGACCGGGTCGTGGAAATCACCGAGGCCCGGATCTATCCCGAAAGCTATTTCCTGATTTCCGACTGGAGCTGCCCCTGATCCCTGGCGGATCCGGGATCAGGCCCGCATCTGGCCCGCAGCGGCGGTCAGGTGCGGATCAGGTCGGCATGCAGCGCTTCGGCGCGGTCGCGCAGGGCGCTGCGATGGGCGGCCAGTTCGGCGGAAACCGGCGGCACCGTCTTGAAATGCCCGCCCACGGTTTCAGCTGACGCCATATCCAGATCCAGCAGCGCGCACAGATCGCTGCCCGCGCTTGGGCCCTGGCTGCAAATGCCTTCGTAATGCAGCAGGGTCACCTTGTCCCGCCGCTGCGCGACATGTTCGAACGCGGCGATCCAGTAGGCCAGCCAGTAATCCAGATCCGCGGGCGTCAGTCCGCCCTCCAGCAGCGCGTCGAACCCGTCGAAGCGGATAGGGCGGTGCAGCGCGCCGAATTCGTAATGCCCGATATCGCGCATGTAGCGCAGCGTGAACGGATCCTCGCCATGGATCTTGAGAAAGTTCAGATGCTGCCGGTGCAGGGACGCGGCATGTGCCAGCGGTTCGCGGACCGGCACCAGGATCCGGGCGTCGGGAAACAGCCGCGGAATGACATCGAGCCGCGCGATATTGCCGTTGTTCTTTGACAGATAGCGTCCGCTCCCCGAGGCGCAGCGCAGGGCGACGATCTTGCGGAAATGCCGGATCAGGAAATCCCGGGCTTCGGTCGTGGCGTCCCCGGCCTGCCAGAGCGCGATGCCGTCTTCATGGTATTTTTCGGGCCAGAAGGCGCGCCAGATGATTTCCTCGAACGCCTCCGGGCTGTCGAAGCCGATCTCGATGCCGTCCCCATGGGCCCGTTCATGCAGCGTCGCCTGCTTGCGGAAGCCGCCGCTGATTCGCGCCCACAGCATCGGCGCCAGAACGAAAGGCATGTCGCGGTAAAGATGGGTGGCCAGTTCCGGCGTGCTGTTCAGCGCGGTCAGCAGAATGGTGGTGCCCGCCCGGGGCAGCGACGTGATGAAGATCGGCGCTCCCGACCGGATCCCATCCACGTCTTTCTTGAACAGCGTGTCTTCGATTTCGGACGCGGCAAGCTGTACCCCCGGCGAGGCGAAGGCGATGCGGTGAACCAGCCGGTCGAAGCGGGAATAGTCGTTCAGCGCGGCCATAGGCGGAGGCTCGCGAAATATCCAAGGGTCATGACCACGGTGATGATCACGATGACATCCCAGCGTTCCATGAAGCCCAGGGTCCGGGACATCGGGGAAAGGCCGATCCAGTCGCAGATCAGAACCGGGATGAAGGCCGCCAGAAGGGCAAGCAGGCTGCGCAGGATCAGCGAGCCGGACAGCACGACCAGCCGCAGGGCAGCGGCCTGAACGGCCTTTTCACGGGCCAGATCGTCCAGATCCGGCGCGCGCACGGTGTTCATGGCCCCCTGCGCCGTCGCGATGGCGTCTTTGGCCACGTCAAGAATTCCGGCCCGCCAGAAGACAAGCATGAAAAGAACGATGGAAACCGCTGTGATGAGAGAGAGCAGAAGCATTTCGGGTCAGGCGTGGGACCGCGTCACAAGGGACATCAGCCGTTCTTGTCCAGATCTTGGGTCTCAAGCTTCGTGGAAGTCGTTTTCTTGCCCCGCAGCAGGCGTTTCACCGGGTACCAGATGAACCCGACGATCAGCAGGAAGAAGGCGCCGACCACCGCAATGGCGGTGCCGATGGCGCTCAGCCCCGCGCCGGGACCGATATAGGCCATGGCCGGAACGGGAACGGATGCGGCAGCGAGTATGAAGAAGAGGTACACGGTCAACTTGGAAAGATTCATCACAGGCCTCTGTGCAGGAACATGGCTGCGTGTATATCAAGAGATCGCGGCCGCAGCAAACTCGAAGAGTGCCGCGAAGGTTACTGGCGTCAATACGCCACCGACAGAATTTTCCGAATGGACCGGGCGCCGCCGCGGTTCAGGCCGTGCTGGCCTGAACCGTCTTTCATGCCGTTCGCAAAGGCCGCGTCAGACGCTTCCTGCCGTGGCGGCCGGGCCGGAATTGAGCGCGAGCCCCGGCCCGGTCAGCGTCACCCACGGAGACGCGGACGCGGCGGTCATGGCGTAGTTCGGGGTTCCGGTGTCGTCCAGCTGGCCGAAATACATCTCCATATGGGAAACGGTCGCGGTGATGGGCGTACCGCCGCCGCTTTTCGAACAGAAATCGACCCGGCCATTGGCGAAATTCCCGGTGCGCGTCGTGGCGCTGGCCAGCACGTTCCCGCCCGCATCCAGAATGGCCAGCTCCTCGTTGCCCGCGCCGCGGTTCACCCGGAAATGATACTCCGAGAAGACCCCGGGAGTGATCGTCCCGGCGGGAAGTGCGGCCGTGTTGGTGCCGTCCTTCAGCTGCAAAGAGCCGTCGGTCCCGACGACCACGAAGGCGTCGCCCCCCATCCCCATCAGGTTCAGGGTGCTGTTGCCGAGCACGTCGATCCGCCCGGAAAAGGTCAGATAGGCCGTCTGATAGCTGTTGAACCGGGTGCCGGTGTTGTTCCGGTAATGGGCGCCATCGACCGCGAACAGGGTCGGCGCGGCCAGGGTCGAGGACAGGCCGGCGCCGCCCTGTGTCTGGACGGGTAGCGCTTCCAGCATCGCCGCCGGCTGCCCCATATCCGCCACCAGCAGGTTCAGATAGGACCGGTCGTCGTAATCCTCGTCGATCTGCATTTCGGGGTGGTTGCCCATCCCATAGACGATTTCGTCGGTCCAGCTGAACGTGCCGGCATTGGGGAAGACCCGGCAAACCGTGCTGCCCTGTGGCGCCGGATGCCCCGCCGCCACATCCGCCGCCGAAACGGTGACGATCTGCGCGTCCATGGCGGGCTGGCGGTTGACCGACCAGCCCATGACCTCGGTGCGGTGCGGGGCGATGGCGGGGATGGTGGCCGGGATGGATCCCAGCGTGCCGGCCGCCGCGCGCCGCAGGCGTTCGGTGGTCAGCGAATTGTTGCCGGCGATCCAGAAGTCGGCGAAGGTGCCGCCGGGCTCGTCCCAGCGGCTGTCCAGACGGGGCACCGGGTGGGAATGCAGCCCGGTCATCTGCCCCATGTAATACATCCAGATCAGGCCCAGGCGCTGCCGCCCGTCCCGGTCGCTGCCCGAGAAATGCACGTTGTCGCTGCCATCGCGGAAGGCCCCGTGGGTGACGCCGGGATAGTCCATGACCTCGGGGCGGATGGAGGAATCGAAGATGGCGGCCGCATTGGCCATCATCATGTTATAGTCCCGGTCGCCGGTGCCGTCATAGCCGGGCAGGTCGTCCAGTGTGGAAATCTGCGCCGCATCGGGGATCTGGTTCATCCGCTTGGTGCTTTCATGCGGGCCGAAATACCCCATCCGGGTATAGCTGAAATCGTATTTGCCGCCCTGGGTGGTGGCGTGCAGGCGGGGCAATTCGAAATCCGCGCCGCTGTTGCGGACCCCGATCGTCACCGCCGATCCGTCCAGGTTCTTGCCCACCATCAGGCGGTAATGCAGTTCCGGGATGCCGGGGCCGTTGGCAATGGCCGCCTCGATCCATCCGGGCACGAAGGCGGCGCCCGGCTTGGCGCCGTCCAGCGTGGCGCTGTCGGTCAGCAGCGCGTCATCGTCCCAGTCGCGGTCAGGCAGGGAGGCCGGATCATAGTTCCCGGAATTGGCTTCCGCCACCGTGGTCAGCGCGCCTTTCGGATGGGTCCCCTGCACCGTGTTGAAGATCAGCACCAGCTTTTCGCCCGGGCACATGGCCGAAAACGCGTTGGCCATGGACACGGCGGTGGGGGTGACCGGGGCAGAGCCCTTGTTCGCCTCGTTCACGAAGACCGGCACGCGGTAGCCGGTGCCGTCGATGGCGCTGGCGCGGCACAGGATCTGAACGTCGTTTTCATGGGTCAGCGGATCGTAAAGCGGGTCGCCCGGCGGCTGGACCGCCGCGCCGGGGGTCACAAGCCGCGATCCGTTGGACTGTTCCCAGATCGCCCAGACATGGCCCACGCCGAACCGGTTGGCCATCTGCGCCGACCCGCCGCTGCTGCCCTGCACCCGCACCTCGGCCCGGAACCAGGTCGCCGCGCGCGGCGCCGACATCAGGCCGGCATAGGCCCCGCCCGACGCCGTGCCGATGACCGTCCAGGCCGTGGTCGCGGCCCCGCCATCGTCCAGCGACACCGCGCGCGCCTCGATCGCGGTCCCGTCCGGGGCGTTCGTGGTGCCGGTCAGGGGCACATCCGCGGCCGCCAATCCCCGCGCCGCGCCGCTGTCGAACACCGTCATGTCGCGGCTGAACTCGGCCACCCCGGCGGTATAGGCGGTGCCCGGCGAAGGCGGCGTCTGTGCCTTTGCCTGGCCAATACCCGAAAACAGACCGAGGGAAATCTGGATCATCATCGCAAGAACAGTCCTTCTGCTTGGCGCTACGTCGTTCTGATCCGTCGGGAAGTCTGTCACAGGCCATGTCCTTTGCGTGTCTGCGCGGCGCCGCCATTTTCAGGCGCTGCCCGCAAGGTGCAAGCCTTTGGCCGATCGTTCCGAACCGGGATCTTCAGGACAGCTTAACAATTTCACACCAAGGTTGCGGTCCAGCGCCACGGCACGCCCTGCGCGTTAACCCTTTGTAAACCGGCGTGCCAGAACGGCCAGCGCCGCGCCATGTCCCGCCCATGTCCCGCCATGTGTTTTGCACTCTTCTGTTTACACGTCTGTGGCGTATACTGCGGCGCAGTAATCGGTAGCCTGGTTCGGAGAGATCCCCATGCCAATATTCAAGGCGGGCGCGAAGCTCGTCTATTACGCCCATGTTCCCAAATGTGCCGGTTCATCGGTCAACTGGTACTTGTCCGAACGTTTCGGCGATCTCGCTTTCTCGGACCGTCAGCACACCAGACAGCCCCCGCAATTGCGCTGGTCGCGCTCCTCTCCCCAGCATATCGACCGCGCCAGCCTGGAACGGCTCTTTCCCGCGCACTTCTTCGATGCCGTATTCACGATCGTACGCCATCCGGTGTCGCGCATCGTCAGCGCCTTTCATTTCCAGCTGGACGTGGAACAGTCGATCCCGGCCCAGACCGAATTCTCGGACTGGCTGGCCGATATCCGGGACCGGCTGGACGAAGACCCGTTCGCCTTCGACAACCATGTGCGCCCGATGACCGAGATCGTCCCCGACGGCGCGCAGATCTTCCATGTGGAGCATGGCCTGGACGGGCTGGTGGCCTGGTTCGACGCGCTGACCGGGGCGGCGGATGCGCCGCGGGCGATCCCGCGGATGAACGAACAGGGCCAGTATACGGGCAACAAGGCGCCCAAGGTCGTGCCGAGCGCGACCGATCTGCAACAGATCGAGGCGCTTTATGCCGCCGATTTCGAACGCTTCGGATATCGGATCGGGGACAAGAGCCCGCTGCGTCCGGCGCCGGAAATCTCACCCACGCGAATCGCCGAACGCGACGCGGCGCTCAAGGCCATGAACTCGCCTCTTGGACGGGTGCGCCGTAAGTTTTCGAAAATAGGGTTCTGAAACACTGCCACCGTGGTGTGGCCCCGCCGCATCAAAAAGCGATGTGTCGCTTTGTCTCCATTTCTGTCAACGGCGACTTGTGCGAGAGAGCGCGTGAGTCTGCCACATTAAAGAGTAGAAGATATGCCCATGCTCCCCTTCGCGCCCGTTCCTGAACTGTATGTCTCGGCCGAGAGTGCCCAGAAGCTGAAAGTGGAAGCGGGCGAAATGCTGTCTTGGGATCTGAGCCCGCGCCAGATCTGCGATCTCGAGCTTCTCATGAATGGCGGGTTCAACCCGCTCAAGGGGTTCCTGAACGAAGCCGATTATGACGGCGTTGTCGAAAACATGCGGCTGGCCGATGGCAGCTTGTGGCCGATGCCGATCACGCTGGATGTCAGCCAGAATTTCGCCGACAAGATCGAACCCGGCCAGGACATCGCCCTGCGCGACCCCGAAGGCGTGATCCTTGCGGTGATGAACGTTTCGGACAAATGGACGCCGAACAAGGCGCGCGAGGCCGAGAAGGTCTTCGGCGCCGACGATCTGGCCCATCCGGCCGTGAACTATCTGCACAACACCGCCGGCCCGGTCTATCTGGGCGGCCCGGTCACCGGGCTGCAATCGCCGGTGCATTACGATTTCCGCGCCCGCCGCGACACGCCGAACGAACT
>JAGQRU010000012.1:0-201 GCA_020425105.1 Paracoccaceae bacterium | reverse complement strand
CGCATCAGGAACTGACCTTCCGCGCGGCCAAGGAAAGCCAGGCCAACCTGCTGATCCATCCGGTGGTGGGGCTGACCAAACCCGGCGATATCGACCATTTCACCCGCGTGCGCTGCTATGAGGCCGTGCTCGACCAGTATCCGGCGGCCACCACCACCATGTCGCTGCTGAACCTGGCCATGCGCATGGCCGGCCCGCGCG
>JAGQRU010000350.1 GCA_020425105.1 Paracoccaceae bacterium | reverse complement strand
GCGCATCCTCGCCTCGATGCGGCTGCGGGCGTGGTATCCGGTCCAGCGTTTCCAGAACGCCCTGCCGAAATGTCGGGTGGCGCGCAGGGTTTCGTTGCGGGCGCGTGCCGCCGGGCAGTCATCCTTCCACAGCCGCCCGTTCTTGCGGATCGGAATGATCGGCATGGCCTGCCATTCGATGATGGCCTTGTGGCAGCGGCGCGTGTCGTAGGCGCCGTCGGCGGTGATCGTTCCGATCTGCTCTGCCTCCGGGATCTGGCCGAGCAGATCGGGCAGCACGGGACTGTCGCCGTCGCGGCTGGGGGTGAATTCCACGGCACGGATGTCGGATGTGGCCGGGTCCATGGCCAGATGGACCTTGCGCCATTGGCGTCGCCCTTGCATCCCATGCTTGCGCGCCTGCCATTCGCCGACGCCGAGGAACTTGATCCCGGTGCTGTCCTCGAGCAGGTTCAGCGGGCCGTCCGCGCGGCGATAGGGAACCTGCACGGCCAAGGTCTTCCGCCTGCGGCACAGCGTGGAGAAGTCCGGCACGGGCCAGTCCAGCTCCGCCAGCTTCAGCAGGCTCGCCACCATCCCCACGGTCTGACGAAGCGGCAGCTTGAACAGAACCTTGATCGACAGACAGAATTGTAGGGCAGCATCGGAAAACACTGGCGGACGTCCGGGCCGACCGTCATGCGGCGCGCGCCAGATCATGTCCTTGTCGACCCAAATCAGCAGCGATCCCCGCTTGTGCAGCGACGCGTTGTGGCTGGACCAGTTCGCGGTGCGATAGCGGGCGGGAGGCGGCTTGCTCATGCACCGCGTCTAACGCCATGGATTCGCGAAGTGAATCCTTCGTCGTCAAACTTGTGCGACAACGCCTCTCTACGACGCAAATTCTAACGATCGCGGATAGTGTCAGTGCGGTTCAGCCTTTCAGAAGCCCGAGGATCATTCGGGCGTCTCACCAATGAACCAGTCATGATTGCTGGCATGAATGAAATCGATTTGCTCACGGATTCTGTCCAGATGCCGCCGCATCGCGTCCTCCGCCTTTCTTGGTTCACGCGCCATCAGGGCACCGAGGATTACCCCGTGATCGTCCCGTGCAGTCTGTGACGCAAAGGCAAGCGACAGCATCCGCACTCGGTCCATGTGCCCCTTGTTTTCAGCAATGAGGGTCCATGTAAAACCTAACCCGGCGCGATCGCAAATTTCCCGGTGGAACCGGTCGTCGAGCTTGTGGAACAGCTTCTTGTCACCCGACGCGATGGCCGCGTCCTGCTCGGCGAGGATTGCCTCCAATGCACGGTGATCCTCCTCGGACAGCCGGTCGGCAGCGACACGAACAGTTTCAACCTCAAGCGCGGTGCGGATGAACCTGGCCTGCATCACGGCAGAATGGGAGATCAACGATACCGTCGTCGCGCGCTGAGGTCGGATGACGAGGAAGCCAAGCTGCGACAGCCGGAAGAATGCATCGCGTACCGGCTGGCGGGAAACGCCCATCGCGCGGGCCACGTCGATTTCCGAGATCTTGGCGCCGGGCGCCAGATCGAGCGAGAGAATCTGTCGGTGAAGTTCGGCATAGACCTGATCGGCCACAGTGGGCCGTTCGGGCACTTCCAGCATGGAAAATTGAGTAATATCGGCCATTGGCTCCCCCCTTGACTAAGCAGGCATACTGGCATATTAGACTATCAATGTGGGGCATGTCCACTGGGGGAGGAGTATCAGCATGACGGATCGGTGGCTATGACACTGCTGGATGAAAACCGTTTGCTGCCCATCAACGAAGTCGCAGGCGGTCTCGCACGTGAGCTATATGATGCGGTCGCAGCAGCGCCGATTGTGTCGCCTCACGGTCATACCGATCCACGCTGGTTCGCCGAGAACGCACCCTTTCCCGATCCTGCCGCGCTTTTCGTGACACCTGATCACTATGTCTTCCGGATGCTCCATTCGCAGGGCGTTCCGCTGGAGGCTCTGGGGGTGCCCCGTGTGGACGGCGCCCCGGTTGAGACTGATGGCCGCAAGATCTGGCGGCTCTTCGCGCAGCACTACCGGCTGCTTCGGGGCACGCCGTCGCGGCTCTGGCTCGACCATGCGTTTCAGGAGGTCTTCGGGCTTGGAGAGCGCTTCGGCCCGGAAACGGCGGACATCTACTACGACCATATTTCCGACTGCCTGGCGCGTGAGGAATACCGACCCCGCGCGCTGTATGAGCGGTTCGGGCTCGAAGTTCTCGCGACTACCGAAGGCCCGCTGGACGATCTTCGCTGGCACGGGATGATTGCCGAGAGCGGCTGGTCGGGCAGAGTAATCACGACCTACCGCCCCGATCAGGTGACGGATCCGGATTTCGACGGGTTCGCCGCCGCGGTGGAAGAGTTCTGCGGGCTCGGGGGCGCCTCCGGCACCGGATGGGATGCTTATCTTGACGCCCACCGTGCCAGACGTGCGTTTTTCCGCGACAACGGCGCGACGGCCACCGACCACGGCCATCCCACGGCACGGACGGAGAACCTGGGCCGGCAGGAGGCCGAGGCGCTCTACGACCGTGTTCTTGCTGGGCGCGCCGACGCTGAAGAGCGTGACGCATTCCGCGGCCAGATGCTGACCGAAATGGCGAAGATGTCCCGCGAAGACGGGATGGTCATGCAGATCCATCCCGGCGCTCTGCGCAATCATTCGGGTCCCGTGCTGGGCGCCTTCGGCCGCGACAAGGGCTACGACATTCCCACCCGCACCGATTACGTGCGCGCGCTCAAGCCGCTTCTCGACGCGGTGGGCGAAGACCCGGAACTCACGGTCATTGTCTTCACCCTCGACGAGACGAGTTATTCCCGCGAACTGGCGCCCCTTGCCGGTGTCTATCCCTGCCTGCGGCTGGGACCGGCATGGTGGTTCCACGACAGCTACGAGGGGATGATGCGGTTCCGTCAGATGACGACCGAAACCGCCGGCTTCTACAACACCGTCGGCTT